>CAJCJC010000502.1 GCA_903970575.1 Alphaproteobacteria bacterium | reverse complement strand
TTCCGACAGACCTGTTTCGGTCATCAGTTCGGCAAGCTTGCGGATCGTATCCGGGTCGATGTCGAAAGGTGGCATGGCCGCTCCAGGAAAAATTTGCGGGATGTTAGGCGGGTTCGATCAAGCGCGCCATGGCGTCGATCGCCAGGACATAGCTTGAGAGGCCAAAACCGCAAATGACGCCCGACGCCGCGCGTGAAATATAAGATGTATGGCGGAATTCCTCCCGCCGGAAAATATTAGACAGGTGAACCTCGACGATCGGCAGTTCCGATGCAAGCAGCGCGTCCAGGATGGCGATCGAGGTATGGGTATAGGCGCCGGCATTGATAATGATTCCACGTCGGGTTCCCCGCGCCTCCTGAATCCAGCCGACCAGTTCGCCCTCGTTGTTGGACTGTCTGAAATCGGCGCCGATCCCATGGGCGGCGGCGGACCTTGCGCAGGCGTCAGCGATATCGGCCAGCGTGTCGCGCCCATAGATCGCGGGCTCCCGCAAACCCAGCATATTCAGGTTCGGGCCATTGAGAATGAGGATGGACGGGGTCTCGGTCAATCGTCGCGCCTTATAAGAAGGCTCGCCTCATACAGGAGGCGCGGGCCGCCCGCAATTCCCCCGCGCGGCGGCGTATCGCAACTAAGCCGGGGCGTGACAGACGGCCTCGACATTATGGCCGTCAAGATCGAGGACGAAGGCGCCGTAGTAATCGGGATGATAATAGGGCCTCGGGCCTGGGGCCCCATTATCCGCGCCGCCGGCCAGAAGCGCCGCACGATAAAACGCGTCGACCGCGGCGCGATCGGGCGCGCTGAAGGCGACATGCAAGCCGCGCCCCGGCGCTTTGCCGGCATCGATCCAGAAGAAAGCCTTTCCGTTCGCGCCGAACCCAACATGGGCGCCGCCGCCTGACTGTTCCGGCGCGATATCGACCAAGGCCGCGATGCCGAGCGGCGCCAGCGCCTGTTGATAGAAAGCCTTGGCGCGGCCGATATCGCGCACGGCGAAACCGATATGATCGATCATGGCGACGAGGCTAACCCTTGCATTCGTCGGCCACGTATTTCTTAAGCTCGTCGACGGATGACGCGCCGCCCACGATTTGGTCGCCGATAACGAAGCCGGGGGTGCCGGTGATGTCCAGCGCGCGGCCGAGGTCGAGGTTCTTGTCGATTTCCGCCGCGATCTCGGGCGAATCCATGTCCTTGTGGAGCTTGTCCATGTCCAGGCCGACGCTCTTGGCGATGTCGTCCACCACCGCGGCCTTGTCATAATGGCCCTTATGACCGAGCAGCGCCTCGTGAAAGGCGTCATATTTTCCCTGCTTGACCGACGCCAGCGCAGCCTTCGCGGCCACGAGAGAGACTGGACCCAGGATGGGGAACTCCTTCAGCACCAGCTTGACCCGGCTATCCTGTTTCAGCAGCTTTTGGATTTCCGGTTCGTTGGCCTGGCAATAGGGGCATTGATTGTCGAAGAATTCGACGATCGTGCAGTCGCTGCCGGCGTTGCCCATGATTTGGGTCTGTGGGTCATGCAGCAAATCGGGCGCCCGCTTGACCAGCTCTTCCTTGGCGGCTTTATCCTTTTCCGCCTGCAAGCTGTCCTGATAGGCCTGGACCGCCTCGATGATCACCTCCGGGTGCTTCATCAAATAATCATGCACCACCGATTCGATTCCCGCGCGTTGCGCGTCGCTCATGGGCGGCGGATCGGCCGCCTCAGCCTTGGGTCCAAAGGCCAGCATCAGGGCGACGCCGAGGCAGAGCGCGCGACACAACAAAGCGAACATACTGATTTCCTGATTCATGAGCGAGATGATGATTGAAGTCTTACGGCCGGTTGGCGATTCCCGGACCCATGCCGAATCCCCGGTCGGACGGCCCGACGCTCATGTGAAAGCCGGAATCGTTACCCTGGAAGCCTGAGTCACCCCCGCCGCCCCGGCTTCCGCGCGTAAGGCTCGCGGCGATGAGGTCCTGCGCGTGCAGCCAATCGGGCGAGCCGGCCGGCAAATTGCGCATCGCATCCTGAGCCATCCGCCGCCCGTCCTTGTTTCGTCCTTCCAGGATAGCCTCTTCGGCGAGTTCCACCTTGGCGAGGGCTTCGTGGCCTTGCCGTCCATAGGCGATGGCGAGGAAGCGGTGAACGTCCGGGCTTCGCGGCTCGGCCTTGTTCGCGATCTTAAGTTCGGTGACCGCCGTCGAGAGAACAGACGGGTCGTCCTCGCGCTCCAACAGCGCCTGCGCATATTCGGTGTGGATTTCATCCGTGTTCTTCGGCGCGAGTTCGGCGGCTTTCTTGAACGCGGGTATCGACTCGGCGATCTGGCCATTCTCGAACAGCATCTGCGCCTTGGCCTGATAGAAATACGGATCGGCCGGTTCGGCGGCGATCAGTTGGTCGATCAGCTCGACCGCCTTGTCGGTCTGGCCAAGTCGCCACAGGGCGATGCTGCGCCCATAGCGGCCGGCGACGCTCGTATCGGCGCGCGAGTATTTCTTCATCGCGAATTCGGGTTCAAGGTAGCCGATCAGCTTGGCCTTAAGCCGCGCATGCAATTCTATCCATGCCGCCGGAACCGGCTTATCGGCATAGTGGGAACGGTCGACACCCTGGACCATCGCCTGCACCCTATCGGGCGTGGGCGGATGGTCGATCAAAAATTTCTGGTCTCCCCGGAGCGGCGCGCCCTCCTGCACCTCCATCTTTTGCATGAACTCGAGCAGACCCCTGGGCGACATTTGGGCCTTTTCCAGATAGGTCATGCCGGCTTCGTCCGCCGACGCTTCCTGGGTGCGGCTGAATGCGAGAAGAGAGCGGATGCCCATGTCTTCCCCAATGCCAAGCGCGCCGGCGATCGCGCCGGGATCGCGGCTTCCGGCCGCGGCGGCGGCGGCCAAGATCGTCGAGAGCAGCATGGTATAGGAGGCGTCTTCCAGCCCCTCGTCGGAGCGGGCCAGATGACCGCCCGCGATATGGCCGGTTTCGTGCGCGACCACGCCCGCGATTTGCAACGGATTATCCGTCTTTTCCAACAGACCGGTGAAGATGAAGACGTTCTGGCCGCCGGCCACGAAGGCATTCACCTCGGAACTCTTGACCAGAACGACATGAACGTCGTCCGGGTTCAGTCCGGCCGCGACCCAGATCGGCGTGCAGAACGTACGAATATCCTGCTCAACCTCCGTGTCGCTGAATATCGTCGGCATCTCTTGCGCGCGAGACGGCGCCGCCGTGACGAGGGGCAGGGTCGCGATCAAAGCCGCCGCCGATTTTCGGATGCGCGGCGGAATGTTAGAGTAGAGTGCCAAATGTCGCCCCTGGGCGTTGTGACAAACTCGGGTGGCAGGCGTTTACGAAGCCGGATCAACCATAAGCGATTTTGAACCAGATGTCGAAAGCCGCGATGGATTCGTTCGATCCACGTCCGTCCCGTCGGGCTCCGGCGGTGATTCCATCCTTCGTTGCGATGGACATGATGCGCGCGGCCAATTTATTGGCGGAATCGGGCCGATCGATCATCCATCTGGAGACAGGGCAGCCATCGACCGGGGCGCCGGCGCTGGTTCGCGAGGCCGCGATCGCCGCGATCGGCCGCGAGGCGCTCGGCTATACCGAGGCGCTCGGCCTTCGCGCATTGCGGTCGCGAATCGCGGCCCATTACGCCCAGAAGCATGGGCTCTCGATCGACCCCGAGCGAGTCATCGTCACGACGGGCACGTCGGCCGGTCTGACGATCGCCTTTCTCGCGCTCACTGCGTCAGGGGGACGAATCGGAATGGGCCGCCCAAGCTATCCCTGTTATCGCAATATCGCGCTCGCGCTCGGCATGAAGCCGGTGGAGGTCGCGACCCTGGCCGAGGACGGGTACCAACCGGTCGCGGCCCGGCTTAAGGGTTATGAGCATTCGATCGATCTGATGCTGGTCGCCAGCCCCGCAAATCCGACGGGGACGGTGCTGTCGCGGGATCGCCTGGCCGAGCTGGCGTCATGGCGCCGCGAGGCCAATATCCCCCTGGTCGCCGACGAGGTCTATCACGGCCTGACTTATGGCGAGACCGCCCGATCCATGCTGGAGGTCGATCCGGACGCGATCGTTCTGAACGGTTTCTCCAAATATTATTCGATGACCGGTTGGCGGCTCGGCTGGATGATCGTTCCGGAGACGCTGATCCGCACGGTCGAATGCCTTGCGCAAAATCTTTATATCGCGGCCCCGTCCTTATCTCAGCACGCCGCCCTGGCCGCTTTCGACGCGACGGACGAGCTGGAGGCCAATGTCGCACGCTATGCCGCGAACCGGGCCTTGTTCCTGGAGGCGCTTTCCGGGCTTGGACTCGATATTCCGGCGGTCCCGACAGGCGCGTTCTACATTTACGCGCGGCTGCCCGCGGATTGGCCTGACAGCCTTACCTTGGCGCGACGCTGGCTGGACGAATTGGGCGTCGCCGTCACGCCGGGCGTGGACTTCGACACGGTCGAAGGAGGGCGCCATATCCGACTGAGTTACGCGGGCGCGACAGAGGACGTCGCGGAGGGGATTCGCCGGCTTCGAAACTGGGCCGCCGAAACCGGCATGGGCCGTTGAAAATCGACGGGTTTTTCAGGCAAAAGGCGGGGTGACGCGTGCAAAGCGTCCTATCCCAGCCTATAGTCCCGCCATGGAACATCATGATCATCGCGATTTAATCACAGGCCTAACCGCGCCGACCTCTGGTACTGCGTCTTCCGAATTCGATAGCGGCAATGCGAGCATTCGCGTCACGACCTTGCCGAATGGCCTTAGGGTGGCGACGGATACGATGCCGGGCGTGGAAAGCGCGACGGTCGGAATTTGGACGAGCTGCGGCGCGCGCAACGAAACCGAGGCCGAGAACGGCGTCGCGCATCTTCTCGAACACATGCTGTTCAAGGGCACGACGCGTCGCAACGCCCAGGCGATCGCGGAAGAGATCGAGGCGGTCGGCGGCCAGATGAACGCCTATACGGCCCGCGAGAACACCGCGTATTACGCGCGCGTCCTGAAAGAGGATGTGGCGCTCGCGGTCGATATCGTCGCCGATTTGCTTCAGCATTCCCTGTTCGACGAGACCGAGCTCGGCCGCGAGCGGTCGGTGGTTCTGCAGGAAATCGGCCAGGCCAACGACACCCCCGACGACATTATTTTCGACCATTTCCAGTCTGCGGCGTTTCCGGAACAGCCCATGGGCCGACCGGTTCTGGGCACGCCCGACACCGTCGCCACGATGTCCCGCTCGGCCCTGACGAATTATCTGGCCACGCATTACGTGCCCGCCGAGCTGGTGTTGACGGCGGCCGGCGCCGTCGATCACGATCGCCTGGTCGATCAGGCGCTATTGGCGTTCGACTCGTTGCCGGCGGCTCAGCCGCCGCCGTCGCAGGCGGTCCGCTACGCGGGCGGGGATTTTCGCGAGGACGAGGATCTCGAGCAGCTTCATTTCGTGCTCGGCTTTCAGGGCGCGGCCATCGGCCATGGCGATTACTACCCGCAATCCGTGCTTTCGACGGTGCTTGGCGGGGGGATGTCGTCGCGTCTCTTTCAGGAAGTTCGCGAAAAGCGCGGCCTCGTCTACGCGATCTATACCTTCGCTTCCGCTTATCGCGACGGCGGCGTGTTCGGCGTGTACGCCGGCACCGGGGCCGACAAGATCGAGGAGCTTGTGCCCGTCGTCTGCGGGGAACTTCAGGAAATCGCCGGAAAGGTCACCGAGGCCGAGATCAGCCGGGCGCGGGCGCAAATCAAGGCCGGATTGCTGATGTCGCTGGAAAGCACCATGTCGCGGGCGGAGCAACTGGGCCAGCATCTTCTCCTGTTCGGCCGTCCGGTTTCGGTCAAGGAGATCATCGCGCGAATCGACGAAGTCGACAGCGGGGCCGTCAAGCGGGCCGCGTCGGCGTTGTTCGCGGCGAAGCCGACCGTCGCCGCGCTCGGTCCAATTTCTCGGCTGGAATCCTTCGACCGGATCGCTGGCCGCTTTTCCTGATTGGATAGTCAATCTTAAGGGGGATGCACGCCTCTATGATCCGGCTTAACCGGTCCAACGCGATATCGACGGCGCCCGCCCGTCTGGAGGGGCAGGCGGTGTTCTTGCGACCGCCGCAGGTCGACGAATGGGACGCCTGGGCGGGGGTTAGGAGCGAAAGCCGGGATTACCTGTCCCCCTGGGAGCCTACCTGGCCAAGCGACGCGCTCAGCGAAAGCGCGTATGTCCGGCGGCTTCGCAGACTGACAACGGAATGGAAGAGCGACGAAGGCTACAGCTTCCACATATCGGCGCGCGATACCGGCCAATTGATCGGGGGAATCGGGTTGACCCAGGTACGGCGCGGCGTGGCGCAGACGGCGACGCTCGGATATTGGGTCGGGCAGAAATTCGCGCGGCGTGGTTATACGACCGAGGCCGTCGGTCTTATCGTTCAGTTCGCCTTCCAGACGCTGAGGCTGCATCGGATCGAGGCCGCGTGTCTGCCGGAGAATATCGCCAGCCGGCGCGTTCTTGAAAAATCGGGCTTCGTCCGCGAGGGATACGCGCGCCAGTATCTGATGATCGCAGGCGACTGGCGCGATCACCTCACATTCGCGCTTTTGTCTCACGATACGAGGCCCTAGGGATTGGCCTTAGGCGTGGCCGGCTTCGCCAGACAGCATCGCCGGATTGAAGCCAAGCTGTCCGATCGCGCGCTCCCATTTGGTGTCGAGCGCCCTGTCGAAGATCAAATCCTTGTCGGCTGGCGCGGTCAGCCATTCATTCGCCTGAATCTCGGAATCGAGTTGGCCCGCGAACCACTTGGCGTAGCCCAGCGCGAAGATTGCCCGATTTGGGCCATCGCCCTGCACGATCGCCTGAAGAATGTCCTTCGTCGCGGTCAACGCGACACTGCCGTTCACGACGAGGGTCTGGTCCGCCTGAAAATCGGCGGAATGCAGCACGAAGCCGCGGCTGGAATCGACCGGCCCTCCAAAATGCACGGGCAGTTCCCGCGTGACGTCGCCCACGATTCCAAGCTGGTTCATCAAGTCCGCGAACCGGATTTCGTCATAGGTGCGATTGATGATCAGCCCCATGGCCCCTTCCGGAGAGTGAGAGCAGATGTAGAGCACGGTACGCCCAAAGCGCGGGTCCTGCATCCCGGGCATGGCGATCAGGAGATGCCCGTTTAGCCATGTCGGCGATGTGAGCGAGGAGGGGTTTATGTTCGGCATCGGTACGTTATGAGGGCAAAATTGCAGTCTCCGGTCGCCGTTAGCACAATTTCCGATAGACGGCACGGAATCCCTACATTGAATTGGAACACTTGCCTCGACAAGCGGCGTTCCGCCGCGTAATCCCTCGCGCATTGACGCTTAACCAATCATGGAGAGAAAAATGATCAAAGTTGGCGACAAGATACCCTCGATGACGTTGAAGCGCATCGGGCCGAGCGGCATGGAGGAAATCTCCACCGACGCCTTGTTCGAGGGCAAGGTCGTTCTCTTCGCTGTCCCTGGCGCGTTCACGCCCACCTGCTCGATGAAGCATCTGCCGGGCTTTATCGAAAGCGCCGATGCGTTCGCCGCGAAAGGGGTCGATCGCGTCGTTTGCCTCGCCGTCAACGATCCCTTCGTGATGAAGGCGTGGAGCGATCACAACAAGGCCGAGGGCAAGGTCGAAATGTTGCCGGACGGCAACGCGGATTTCACCAAGGCCCTGGGGCTTGAGCTGGACGCCAGCGGATTTGGCCTCGGGACGCGCTCGCAGCGTTTCGCGCTGTACGCGGAGGATGGCGTGGTTAAGGATTTGGAAGTCGAAAAGCCTGGGGCGTTCGAGGTCTCGAGCGCCGAGTTCATGTTGGCGCGGATCTAAGCCCGCGCCGCGGACGGGCAGGGAATCGGCGATGGCGACGTCGCCGATTCCCTGCGGTTTTTTCGAGGAACCTGGGCCCAAATCACAGGGTTAATCCAGCGATCTGGAGACCCTCCAACGACTTCGCCGGGGCTCTTCCGTGTCATATTGGGAGACTTGGAACATGCTCGGTTGGGCTATCACGTTTTTTATCATCGCCATCATCGCGGCGGCGCTTGGATTCGGGGGAATCGCGGGAAGCGCGGTGTCGATCGCGAAAATCCTGTTCGTTCTTTTCCTGATACTCTTCCTCGTCTCGCTGGTCTGGCATCTTATCTCGGGCCGTCGTCCCCCCTCGATCTGAAAAATAATCAGCCTGTGAATTCCGTGGAACTTTTGCGTTTCGCTCTCGTTTTGTTGAATGACAGGTAGTGACATCCCTCATCCTGTTAGGTCCTGACTCGGAGCTTTCCGTCGCCACACGCGATGGAAAGCTCTTTTTTTGAAGGCGTTAACCCGTATTTTCAGTGTGAAATTTTTGGAACTTAGCGGGTTGGCGGCGGTTATTCGAACACTTGTTAGGCATGGCGACGCGTCCGTCATCATGGCGGCTGTTAAGGCAGTCGCCGATTTGGCAGCGAGGCAACAGGTGGCGCGTTCAAATCATCATTCCATATCGGCCATAATCGGATTGAACGCCGGACGCGTATCGGCGCCGGACGCCAATTCTATTTCTGGCGGTGGATGCGGCTTTTTTCGATCTTTTCCTGTAAATACTCGCCGAGATAGAGAGTAGAGAGCGAATGGATGATGCTTGAGCAGCTTGGCCAGCCCCCCCGCCGTCCGACCGGACGGCGTTACGCGATCGGACGGCGCTAACCGGATGGACGGAAACGAGGTGCGAAGCATTCGTTCCCGGCTGACGCTGGCGCTGTCGATCCTTGTGCTGCCGATCGTGGCGTATCTCGTGGCGCTGGGTTGGTCGGAGGCGAATGACAGCCAAGCCGCGCGCGACGTGCTGGTCCTTGGGCCGATCGCCGTCTGGTTGGTCGCGATGGGCGTGGTGTGGCTGATGACGGATATTCAGATCGGCCGTCCGATAAGGCGTCTGACGCAGGCCGCTCGCGACTATAGCCGCGGAGATTTGAACGCGCGTCCATCGATCTCCGGACCGGCGGAGATGCGCACCCTGGCGCTAAACTTCAACGAGATGGCCGACAAGATCGCGGGACGGGAGCGGGAACTGCGCGAAGCGGTCGAAACCCGGGAAGCGATGCTGCGTGAAATTCATCATCGCGTGAAAAACAACCTTCAGATCGTCACCAGCCTGCTCAATTTGCAGGCGAAGTCGGTTCAGGGCGATAGCGGTCAAAAGGCGTTCAACGACATTCAAACACGCGTCCGCGCGCTGGCTCTGGTTCATCGTTACCTTTACGAGAGCGACGATCTGCAATCCGTCAACCTGGGCGCTTTCCTTCAGGAGCTTGCCGCCAGCATCCAGTTGTCGCATGGCATTTCCCAATCCCAGGTCGCCATCGAGGTTGAAGCGGACGACGTCTGGGACGTTTCGGACCGGGCCGTGCCGCTGGCGCTTTTCATGACCGAAGCCATGACGAACGCGTTGAAGCACGCCTTTCCCCAGGGGCGTCAGGGCGCGATCCGCATCGTTCTGAAATCGCTGCCGGACGGGCTGGTCCGCTTCAGCGTCGAGGATAACGGTGTGGGCCTGACCGAGGCGCAGGAAATCGCGCAAGGCGGGCAACCCAGCCTCGGCATGTCGCTGATCAAGGCGTTCGCGCGGCAGGTGGACGGCAAGCTCGCGATCAGCGGTCCACCCGGCACGATCATCATGATCGAGTTCGTGAATAAATATGATGGCCGCGCGAGCGGACCCGCTATCCCCAAACGCGCGCAGTCGAACTGATCAGGCCTTCGCCCGGTTGCGCCTTCGGATGGCTTTGGCGTCGAGCGCGTCTTGTTTGCGCGCCTCGCGCCGACGCAGGATGCCTGGAACGACGCCGATGGCCACGCCAATTACCGCGGCCCCGACGAGCAGCGGAGGCGCTATCCTGCGAAGCCTGGCGTTCAGGCGCCGGCCGAT
>CAJCJC010000501.1 GCA_903970575.1 Alphaproteobacteria bacterium | reverse complement strand
AGCCGGGTCATACCGACCTTCTGGGCGACGAGCCCGGTTCGTGTTTGGGTGGCAGTGGACATGTTCGTGACTCTTACAGCTTGATCTCGACATCGACGCCGGCGGCGAGGTCGAGCTTCATCAGCGCGTCCACCGTCTGCGGCGTCGGATCCACGATATCGAGAAGCCGCTTATGGGTGCGGATTTCGAACTGCTCGCGGCTCTTCTTGTCGATATGCGGACCTCTCAGCACCGTGAACTTCTCGATCCGCGTCGGCAGCGGGATCGGGCCCCGGACGCGTGCGCCGGTGCGCTTCGCGGTGGAGACGATCTCGCTGGTCGACTGGTCGAGAACGCGGTGGTCGAACGCCTTAAGGCGTATGCGAATGCTTTGAGTATCCATTTTTCCTTGTCCCGCGCGGCTTTTGAAAGCCCCGCTTCCTGACTATTCGAGGATCTTCGCGACGACGCCCGAACCAACGGTCCGGCCGCCCTCACGGATGGCGAAACGTAAGCCCTCATCCATCGCGATCGGGGCGATGAGCTTCACCGTGATCGACACGTTGTCGCCCGGCATGACCATCTCCGTACCCTCCGGCAACTCGACCATTCCGGTCACGTCTGTGGTGCGGAAATAGAACTGGGGACGATAATTGGTGAAGAACGGCGTGTGACGGCCACCCTCTTCCTTGGTCAGGATATAGGCCTCGGCGGTGAACTTGGTGTGCGGGGTGATGGAACCCGGCTTGGCCAGAACCTGGCCGCGCTCCACGTCCTCGCGCTTCGTGCCGCGCAGCAGGCAACCGACATTATCGCCGGCCTGACCCTGATCGAGCAGCTTGCGGAACATCTCGACGCCGGTAACGACGGTCTTGACGGTCGCCTTCAGGCCGACGATCTCGATTTCCTCGCCCACCTTCACGATGCCGCGCTCGACGCGGCCGGTCACGACGGTGCCGCGGCCCGAGATCGAGAACACGTCTTCGATCGGCATCAGAAACGGACGGTCGATCGGACGTTCCGGCTGCGGGATATAGGCGTCGACCTGAGTCATGAGTTCCAGAATCGCGTCTTCGCCCAAGGTCGGGTCGCCATCCTCGAGCGCGACCAGGGCAGAGCCCTTCACGATCGGGGTGTCGTCGCCAGGGAAATCGTATTTATCGAGCAGCTCGCGGATTTCCATCTCCACCAGCTCGGCCAGTTCCGGATCGGCCATGTCCATCTTGTTCATGAACACGACGATGGCGGGCACGCCGACCTGACGGGCCAGCAGGATGTGCTCGCGGGTTTGCGGCATGGGGCCGTCGGCGCCGGACACGACCAGGATCGCGCCATCCATCTGGGCGGCGCCGGTGATCATGTTCTTCACATAGTCGGCGTGCCCGGGACAGTCGACATGGGCGTAGTGACGATTCTTCGTCTCGTATTCCACGTGCGCCGTGGCGATCGTGATACCGCGCGCCTTTTCTTCCGGCGCCTTGTCGATCTGGTCATAGGCGGTATAGGTCGCGCCGCCGGTCTTCGCCAGAACCTTGGTGATCGCCGCCGTCAGCGACGTCTTGCCATGATCGACGTGGCCGATCGTGCCGATGTTGCAGTGCGGCTTATTCCGCTCGAATTTTGACTTGGCCATTCTCTACTCCGTCGTCCTGCCCACCCATCGGGCCGTTAGTGACTGGTGAACTCAAGTAAACCGTTAAAACTCACGCCAGCTTTGCCCGAACCCCGTCGGCGATAGCCTGGGGAACGGGGTCGTAATGATCGAATTGCATGCTGTACTTCGCACGCCCCTGACTCATCGAGCGGAGCGTGTTGACGTATCCGAACATGTTGGCGAGCGGCACCATCGCATCGATGGTGCGGGCGTTCGCACGCTGCCCCATCGCCGAGATTTGACCGCGACGCGCGTTCAGATCGCCGATGATTTCGCCCATATAGTCCTCGGGCGTCACAACCTCAACCCGCATCACCGGCTCCAGCAACACGGGGCCGGCCCGACGCATGCCCTCGCGGAACGCGGCGCCGGCCGCGATCTCGAAAGCCTGGGCGGAGGAATCGACATCGTGCGCGGCGCCGTCCAGCAGGGTTACGGCGCAATCGATCACTGGAAACCCGGCGACGACGCCCGATTCCTTGGCGGAAGCCAACCCGACCTCGACGCCGTGGACAAATTCCTTGGCGAGCCGGCCAGCCGGAACTTCCGATTCGAACGCGAAATCCGATCCCGCCACGCCCGGCGCCACGCCCAGCTTCACTTGAGCGAACTGCGCCGTGATTCCGACCTGAGCCCGATGGGTGTGGTCGATCTCGGCGGCGCGGGTCACCGTCTCGCGATACGCCACCTGAGGCGCGCCGACATTGGCGTCCACCTTGAACTCACGCTTCACGCGGTCGACGATGATCTCCAGATGAAGCTCGCCCATGCCCCGAATGATGGTCTGGCCAGTTTCGGAATCCAGCGCCACGCGGAAGGACGGGTCCTCCTCGGCGAGGCGGGCCAGCGCCGCGCTCAGCTTTTCCTGGTCGGCGCGGGTGCGCGGCTCGACCGCGATCTCGATCACGGGCTCGGGAAACTCCATCCGCTCCAAAACGATCGGATAGCGCGGATCGCACAGCGTCTCGCCCGTCGTCGTCGACTTCAGTGAGGCGAGCGCGACGATATCGCCGGCGCAGGCCTCCTGGATGTCCTCGCGCATATTGGCGTGCATCAGCAACATGCGTCCGACATGCTCGCGCCGATCCTTGGTGGCGTTCAGCACGTGGGAACCCGTGTCGAGCCGGCCCGAATATACCCGAAGGAATGTGAGCGAGCCGGCGAGCGGATCGTTCATCACTTTGAACGCAAGCCCGGCGAAGGGCGCGTCATCGGATGGCTGGCGCGTATCCTGCCCGCCCCCATCTGGGATCGTACCGGTAATGGCGCCCACGTCGATGGGAGAAGGCAGGTAATCGATCACGGCGTCCAGCAACGGCTGCACGCCTTTGTTCTTGAAGGCGGCGCCGCAGGTCACGGGCACGAAATCCCCGGCGATGGTTCCACGACGGATGCAGGCCTTCAGCGTTTCGACCGAGGGCTCGACGCCGCCCAGGAACGCGTCCAGGGCCGTCTCGTCCTGCTCGATCGCAAGCTCGATCAGATCGGCGCGATATT
>CAJCJC010000500.1 GCA_903970575.1 Alphaproteobacteria bacterium | reverse complement strand
CTGGAATATCTGTTCTGGGCCGGACGCATTACGGTGGCCACGCGGCGCGGCTTCGAGCGGGTCTATGACCTGACAGAGCGCGTGCTGCCTACAGCGATCCTGGCGGCTCCGACCCCGCCGGAGCCGGATGCGCGGCGGCATTTGATCATGTTGGCCGCCCAGGCGCTGGGAGTCGCGACGGAAAGCGATCTACGCGATTACTTCCGACTGGATATCAAGGATGGGCGCGCACTGATCGCCGAACTGGCGGAGGATGGGCAACTAATCCCGGTCACAGTCGAGGAATGGGGTCGGCCCGCCTATCTCCATCCGGAAGCGGCGATTCCAGGCATGGTGACGGCTCACGCCCTCCTCTCCCCCTTCGATCCGCTCGTTTGGACGCGAGAGCGAACGGAGCGGCTGTTCGGCTTTCGCTACCGGCTCGAAATCTACACGCCTGCGCATAAGCGACAACATGGATATTACGTACTGCCCTTCCTGACGGGCGAGACATTGGCCGCGCGGGTCGACCTCAAGGCGGACCGGCGGGCGCGCGTGCTGCGCGTCGCCGCCGCGCATCTGGAGATGGGGTCGACTGCAAGCAAGGTCGCGCCGGCCTTGATCGCGGAACTCTTGCTTATGGCGCGGTGGCTCGGCCTTGAGACAATCGCCGTGGAGCCCACGGGCGACCTGGCCGGCGACCTCGCCAGCCTGGCGCCTCAGCGCTCCCCAATCGGGGGGACGCGGCGCGGTTCCGGCCCCGTGTAGTTGGCGCTCGGTCGGATGATCTTGCCGTCGATACGCTGTTCGATCACATGCGCCCCCCAGCCCGTTGTGCGGGAGATGACGAACAGCGGCGTGAACATCGCCGTGGGCACCCCCATCATGTGATACGACACGGCGGAGAACCAATCGAGATTGGGAAACATGCGCTTAATATCCCACATCACGGTTTCAAGCCGTTCGGCGATATCGAACATCTTTGTGTCGCGGGCGGTCTCCGATAGGCCCCGCGCCACTTCCTTAATCACCTGATTACGCGGATCGCCAATCGTATAGACAGGGTGACCGAAGCCGATCACCACCTCCTTGGCCTCGACGCGCCGGCGAATATCCGCTTCGGCGTCGTCCGGCGTCTCATAGCGATTTTGAATCTCGAAGGCGACTTCATTGGCGCCGCCATGCTTGGGCCCACGCAAAGCGCCGATCGCGCCGGTGATGGCCGAATACATATCGGCGCCGGTGCCGGCGACCACCCGCGCGGCGAAGGTAGAGGCGTTGAACTCATGCTCGGCGTAAAGGATGAGGGAGGTGTGCATGGCGCGCACCCATTCGGCCGAGGCCGGCCGGCCATGCAATATGTGAAGCAGATGGCCGCCGACCGTATCGTCATCGGTCTCGACCTCGATACGACGGCCATTGGTGCTGTAGTGATACCAATAGCAAAGCACGGACCCAAAGGACGCGATCAGCCGGTCAACGATATCGCGAGCGCCGGCGATATTGTGATCGTCCTTTTCAGGCAGCGCGCAGCCGAGGGCGGAACATCCGGTGCGCAGCACGTCCATCGGGTGGCTGGAAGAAGGCAGCGATTCGAGCACCGATTTGACCGAAATCGGCAAGCCACGCAGGGATTTAAGCTTGGTCTTGTAACCAGCCAGTTCCGCCGCGGTCGGCAGCTGGCCATGGACAAGTAAAAACGACACTTCCTCGAATTCGCAGGCGGTCGCGATCTCTAGAATGTCATAGCCGCGATAATGCAGATCGTTGCCAGAACGACCGACCGTGCAAAGCGCGGTGTTGCCGGCGGGTACGCCGGAGAGCGCGACGGATTTCTTGGGTTTGGGAAGGACCGAAGCTTCGTCCATGGCATTCGCTCTGTCGCTGTTTCAAAGATGCCGTCGCCTCTACACGATCGGTCCCGCGTTGAACAGTCCAGGGCGTTGAACAGTCTGGGACGTTGAACAGTCTGGGACGTTGAACGGCGGCAAGCCCGATTGCGCGTCGGCTATTTCTTTTCCGAGTGGCTGGCGAGTTCAACCAGCGTCGCGAGAAAAACGGACCGTCGCGCATGCGGGATGCGGGCCAGGCGTTCGCGAACCAGCGCGGCCAGAATTTCATCCGATCCATTCATGATATCGCGGCCGGCCTCGGTCAGGCTGACTCGAATACGCCGGGAATCGAGAGAGTCGATACTGCGCTCGAGGAAATTGCGATCGGCAAGCTGATCGAGATGTTTGGTGACCAGACTATTCGGCAGCCGCATCTCCTGGGCGATTACGCCGGGATAAACGGCGCCGCTATCGATCGAATGGAGAATATAGTAAAGCCTGAGATCGATGCCCTGCTGTTGCTCCAGTATCGGCGATAATTGCTGCACGATGCTCATATTGAGGCCGTGCAAGTTACGCAGAAAGGTGGATGATTCTTCCCATAAGCCTTGACGTTCGTCCGTTCGGTTCTCTTCGTTCACTGGCTTCCAACGTTTCATATATTCATTGACGCGCAGGCTTCTTAATCTGTCACATTGTTTCTTGAAGTAAAATAATAATTCATCGTTTGACCCTGGCGCCGCCCCAGTTTCATCGCCTTGGGATCGCCATCGCGCCGAAAGCCCGATGTTGCAGGAATGTCACTACGATAAGCGTTTTCTCGCATTCGCGTAGGAGAGATTGACGTACATTGCGCCATCGACCAATTTGCCGGCCGAAAACTTTGTGGAACCGTCGAACCGCGAGCCTTTGCTTACGCGGCAATCAACGACAGGTTCAAAGATTGGGGAAAACAATTGCCGAATAGAAACATGCCATTTCGGAATGGATCGCGAGTCACTCTGCTCGGCGCATCCGCCATCGCCGCCGCCTGCGCCCTGACGGGCGTCGCCGCCCCCGCCTTCGCTCAGCAGGCTTCGCCGCCCGCCGCCGATAGCGGGGGGCTCGAGGAAATCGTGGTGACGGCCGAACGGCGCGAGGAAAAATTACGGGACGTGCCGATCGCCGTCACCTCCTTCAGCTCGGCGACGCTGCAATCCCGCGACATAACGGATATCCGCGGCATCCAAGGATTTATTCCCAACGTCGCCATCGTCCAGTCTCCGGGTTACCAGACGGAAGCGGATATCTCCGTGCGCGGCGGGGTCACCATCAACCCCGCCCCTTACTGGGACCCCACCGCGGGTCTCTATGTCGATGGCGTCTATATCCCAAAGGCGATCGGCAACGTGACCGACCTTGCCGATCTCGACCATGTCGAGGTTTTGCGCGGTCCGCAGGGCACGCTTTATGGCCGAAACACGTTGGGCGGCGCGATTAACATCGTGACGCAGAAGCCGACGGGCGAGTTCGAGGGCTATATCACCGCCGGAGCTGGCGATTATGGTTCGACGCAGCTGCGCGGCAACATCAACCTGCCGGCGTTCGGGAAACTAAAGGTGGCTCTGTCGGGCGTGATGCAGGGCCATGATGGCTATGTGACTACGGTTGCCGATCCGGATCATCTGGCGACGCTCTTCGGCAGCAGTGCCTATCTCGGTAAGCTCGACAGCGTGAACAGCCGAACCGGCCGGGTCGAAGCCGAACTCGACGTCACCGACGATTTCTACATCAATTACGCATTCGACGTGAGCTATCAGAAAGATACGCCGAATTATTCGCAGCTTACCCGCACCGGCGCGGGCAGTATTTTCGATCCGAGCTCGCCCTATTACGTCGACATCCCGCTTAATCTGTATGTTCA
>CAJCJC010000499.1 GCA_903970575.1 Alphaproteobacteria bacterium | reverse complement strand
GCGCCGCCCCTCGCCTGAGCATCGTCTAACCGCCGAAACGCGTTCCTTCCCATGCTCATGCGAGAAAACTCATGTCAATTTCACGCGCGCGCGCCGCCATCGTCGCGCCTCTTTTCTTCTTCGCCGCCACCTTTCCATCCTGGAGCGGCGCTTACGCAGCCGACACCACATCCTTGGGATATTCCGATGAAATCGTGGTCCAAGCCGTCCGCGGCGTCAAAGCCAAGGACCTTGACGTCAGCACCACCATCGTTCCACCCGATCAGATCGAGCAATCGCCAGAAAATTCGGTCGAGGAAATCCTGCAACGCACGCCCGGCGTCTTGATGCCGATGCTGCCGGCGAATGAGCTGCATCCAACCGGCGATCCGATCGAGCTTCGCGGCTTCGGTTCGACTCCCGGGCGTACGCTTGTAATGGTCGACGGCATTCCGTTCAACGATCCCTATTTCCGGTATCCGGATTGGCAGCAAATTCCCAAGGAGCAGATCGAGCGGATCGAGGTGATCCGGGGCGGCGGCGCAACCACGCTGTGGGGCAACATGGCGATGGCTGGCGTGATCAACATCGTCACCCGCGAGCCCCAGCCCAATGAGATTCGCGCCAGTATCGGCTATGGTAGCTTCAACACGTTCCAGGCGGATGGGGCATTAACCGCGTTCAGTAATGACAAGCTGATCGTCGGGCTCGACTATTCTCACACACAGACCGATGGGTTCAATAAAGTCCCCGCCTCGCAAAACAGCCCGATCTTTGGCGATACCTCATCGCAGTCCAATGACGGCGACGTGGCGGCATATCTTACCCCCGACGATGACCAAAAATATTATTTGAAACTCGGCGCCCATTACGAAAAGGAAAACGGGCTGCAGGAAGCGATCGCCAACAACGCCTGGGGAACCTATGAGGCCCGGGTTGGCGGTACGATAGGCTTGGCCGGTGGGGGCAAGATCGAGGCCAACGGGTTTTACGATCAGTGGCATTTCTCCACCCAGAATGCGTCGGACCAATGCTACAATCAGTTTCCGGTCGCGGCCTCCGCGAGTTCGCACTGCCCCGGCAACATCGCCTCTCCGGCGAACGCCTCGTCCTATTTGGGGCAGATCGAAAACGCGCCCTATGTGGGAGAGGGCGGATCGGTTGTCTGGAAACCGGATCTGGCCAGCCTAGGGCTGACCGATATTCTGGTCGGCTTCGATGGCCGGGTCACAAGCGCTAAGGATGGCATTCAGGTTTATTCGCGCGCCAACCCGCTCGCCGCGATTATCGCCAAGCCTTTTGTCGACGTGCACGGGCAGCACCGGTTCGAGGGCTTCTTCGCACAGGGGACCTATCACGTGGATGGCGTCCCGCTCGACATAACCCTGGGCCTGCGAGAGGATTTTTGGCAATTGACAGGCGGATCAGTCAGCGGAACGGGGTTGCCCTCGGCGGATTTCGACCATTTCGATCCGCGCCTCGGCGTCAAATATCAATTGACCGACGCCTTGGCGTTCCGCGCGGCGATCTATGAGGGATTCGATGCGCCCGGCATGAATCAGACGTTCCGTTCATACCTAAGCGGAACGGCGCTGACGCTCGGCAACACTGACTTGCGACCCGAGACAAATACGGGCGGCGAGGGCGGCTTTCTGTTTCACGACGCGGCGGTCGACGTTCAGGTTAACGGCTTTTACAATTCGCTGAACAACTTTATTCAGTCTGGAAAGCTGTGCAATTCGACCACGGCCTGCGGGGCGATCGCCATTCCGTCGGTTTTCGGCGCGGGAAGCAGCTACACCTCCATCACCAAGAACTTCAACGCGGGGCAGGCCGTCATCAGCGGCGGGGAGATCATCGGAACCTGGCAAATGAACGACAGCGTGGCGTTGGACGGAAGCTGGACCCGAACAATCGCCCAGATCACCGATAATTTCGCGCTCTCGAAGGTGGTGGGCGGCATCGCGTCGGCCAACGCCGTTTTGCCCACCGGAACGCAGCTTGGCGGCGTTCCCCCCTGGACCGCGTTGTTGACCTTGCGCTGGGAACCGATCCAAGGGCTGCATTTAACCGGCTCGCTGCGCAGCTGGCCCGGTTTCTGGACCGGCACGGCGCATCCGACATCCGGCCGCAATTCCGGGGCGACGATCGCCGACGCCGGCGCCGAATACAGGTTCCTCGAACATTACGCGGTGTTCTTCAATGTACAGAACATCACCGGCCGCCAATATTTCACCTCGGCCGCGAATTTCGGGGCCTCGACGACCGCGCCGTCCAATATCGGAACGCCGTTCAACGTGTTCGGCGGCTTTAGGGTCGCTTTTCAATGAGACGGGAGCGATCAATCATGGAAACAGCACAGCAACAGGTCGCGAGCCAGATCTGGTATAGGACAGTCTGGCGATGGCATTTCTATGCCGGACTCTTCTGTATTCCGTTCGTAATGTGGCTCGCGGTCACGGGGTCGATCTATCTCTATAAACCGCAGATCGAAGCATTGATCGACCAGCCCTATGATCACCTTGCCATAACCGGCCAGCGGGCAAGCGCGGCGGCCGAGGTGGACGCCGCGCTCAAGGCCGTTCCGGGCGCAAGTTTCCGCGCCTATGAACTGCCCCAAACATTCCAGTCGGCGGCGCGCATCATCGTGGGTCGCAAATCCGATCTCATCAGGGTCTATGTCAATCCCGCG
>CAJCJC010000498.1 GCA_903970575.1 Alphaproteobacteria bacterium | reverse complement strand
CGAGCGGACGCGCGCGTTATTAAATGACAGTCAGGCCGACGAACTGATTATAAACTTGCCGAAAAACGGGATGTCAGGACACTAATTTCAACGCCTTGCAATCGCCGAAGGCGTAGCCTAGCTGTTGGGTATCCGCCCCACGGAATCCCATGAAATGACCGAAAAGCGCCCGGTAGATTCCGCCGATTCAGCGTCGAAGCGAGGCGCGCCGCCGCCATCGAGATCGGTCGGCCCGGTCATGGATTCCGCGCTTCTGCTCAAGCTATATAGCGAGATGATGCTGATCCGGCGGTTCGAGGAGCGGGCCGGGCAACTTTATGGCATGGGGCTGATCGGCGGCTTTTGTCACCTCTATATCGGCCAGGAGGCGGTGATCACCGGCATGATGTCGGTTGCGATGGCTGGAGATAGCATCGTCGCCTCTTATCGCTGCCACGGCCATATGCTGGCCTGTGGCATGGACCCGAACGGGGTCATGGCGGAATTGACCGGTCGCGCCGCCGGCTATTCCAAAGGCAAGGGCGGCTCCATGCATATGTTCAGCCAGGAGAAGCATTTCTTCGGCGGTCACGGCATCGTGGGCGCGCAGGTGCCGATCGCGACAGGGCTCGGTTTCGCGCACAAGCATAAAAAGGATGGCTTCGTCGCCGTTTGCTATCTGGGCGACGGGGCGGTCAATCAAGGGCAGGTTTATGAAAGCCTCAACATGGCCGCCCTCTGGAAGCTGCCGGTGCTTTATGTGATCGAAAACAACAAATACGGCATGGGCACCAGCCAGGAGCGCGCCTCCGCGGGCGCGCTGCATGACCGGGGAGACGGCTATGGCATCCCCGGTCGCGCCGTCGACGGCATGGATGTGCTGGCCGTCCGCCAAGCGGGGTCTGAGGCGTTGGACTATGTGCGCGGCGGCAATGGGCCGATGATCCTGGAGATGATGACGTATCGCTATCGGGGTCACTCGATGTCGGACCCCGCGAAGTACCGGACCCGCGACGAGGTGGATTCGATGCGCAAGCAACACGATCCCATCGA
Organism: Alphaproteobacteria bacterium; assembly: GCA_903970575.1. Lineage (GTDB taxonomy): Bacteria > Pseudomonadota > Alphaproteobacteria > BOG-932 > Roseiterribacteraceae > BOG-932. The sequence continues at coordinate 1,831 of CAJCJC010000498.1, read as the reverse complement.
TCATCTTGGCGCCCGCATCGTCGAAGCGGGAATAGCGTCCGAGGAAGCGTTGAAGGAGATCGATCGCGATATTCGCGCCCGCGTCGCGGCTGCGGCCGATTTCGCGACGTCCGCTCCCGAACCCGAAGCCTCGGAGCTTTGGACCGATATTCTGGTCGAGGCATAGACGATGAGCACCGATATTCTGATGCCGGCGCTGTCGCCGACCATGACCGAGGGCAAGCTCGCGCGCTGGCTGAAAAAGGAAGGCGATGCGGTTACGCCCGGCGATGTGATCGCTGAGATAGAAACCGACAAGGCGATGATGGAGGTCGAAGCGGTCGACGAGGGCGTGATAGAGACGATCCTTGTGCCCGAAGGGGCGGAAAACGTCCTGGTCAACACGCCGATCGCGCGGCTGAATGGCGCCAACATCGAGCAGCTGACGAAGGCCGCGCCCTCACCCCCACCTATCCTCCCCCCTCAAGGGGCAGGGACGCGAACTGAGAAAGCCCTCCCCCTTGATGTCGCCATGGAGCAGAAAGCCATGGTGAACGTCTTGGAAGGCCCCACCGAAAAAAAGACCGTCCGCGAGGCTCTGCGCGACGCCATGGCGGAGGAGATGAGGCGAGACCCCGACGTCTTCCTGATGGGCGAGGAAGTGGCGCAGTACCAAGGCGCCTATAAGGTCAGCCAGGGTCTGCTCGATGAATTTGGCCCCGATCGGGTGATCGATACGCCGATCACCGAGCAGGGTTTCGCGGGGCTCGGCGTGGGGGCAGCGTTTGGCGGCCTGAAGCCGATCATCGAATTCATGACCTGGAATTTCGCGATGCAGGCGATCGACCAGATCATCAATTCGGCCGCGAAGACCCGCTATATGTCCGGCGGCCAGATGAGTTGCCAGATCGTCTTCCGCGGGCCGAACGGCGCCGCTTCGCGCGTGGCCGCGCAGCATTCGCAGGATTATACAAGTTGGTATGCCCATGTTCCTGGACTAAAGGTAGTCGCCCCCTATTCGGCGGCCGACGCCAAGGGTTTGCTGAAAGCGGCGATCCGCGATCCTAATCCGGTCATCTTCCTTGAGAACGAACTGCTCTACGGCCATGGATTCGACGTGCCGACCGATCCGGAATTCGTCGTGCCGATCGGCAAGGCCAAGATCGTCCGGGCGGGGAGCGATGTTACGATTTGCGCGTTCTCGCGCATGGTCGGCGTTGCGTTGGAAGCGGCGGAAGCCTTGGCGCAGGATGGAATCGACGCGGAGGTGATCGATCTGCGCACCATTCGTCCGTTGGATCTCAATGCGATTCTCACGAGCGTTCGCAAGACGAATCGTTTGGTCGCGGTGGAGGAGGGATGGTCCTTTTCCGGCATCGGCGCCGAGCTCGCGGCTCTGATGATGGAGTATGCCTTCGACGATCTGGATGCGCCGGTGCTGCGTGTTCATGGCAAGGATGTCCCGCTGCCCTACGCCGCCAATCTTGAAAAGCTGGCGCTTCCGGGCGTGGAGGATATCGTCGCGGCCGCCAAGGCGGTTTGCTACAAATGACCGATATCCTGATGCCGGCCCTGTCTCCGACGATGACGGAGGGCAAGCTTGCGCGCTGGCTGAAAAAGCCAGGCGACGCCATCGCGCCGGGCGATGTCATCGCGGAGATCGAGACCGACAAGGCCATGATGGAGGTCGAGGCGGTCGACGAGGGCGTTCTGGGCGAGATCAAGGTGCCCGAAGGCGCCGAGGGCGTGGCGGTGAACGCTGTGATCGCGACACTGGTCGGCGGCGAGTCGTCCGCGCCGGCGAAATCGTCGGCGTCACCCCCACCTAGCCTCCCCCCTCAAGGGGGAGGGA
>CAJCJC010000497.1 GCA_903970575.1 Alphaproteobacteria bacterium | reverse complement strand
AATATCGGGCGAAACAAGAACGCGAAGGACGCTGTCGCGGATTATGTGCTTTGCGCCGCCCGGCTCAGCCCGCTGGTCGATTATCTGGTTGTCAACGTATCTTCTCCGAACACGCCGGGCTTGCGCGACCTTCAGGGATTTACGGCGCTGACCGAGCTGCTGACGGCGGTTCAGGCGGCGCGGACGCGACCGGTCCCGGTTCTGGTCAAGATCGCGCCCGACCTTGACGACCATGGGCTAAACCAAACCATCCGCGCGGTGAGCGATACAAATATCGCGGGGGTCATCGTGTCCAACACGACGATCCAACGCCCATCCGGGTTGCCAGACGCTTTGGCGCGCGAGTCGGGCGGCCTCAGCGGACCGCCGCTCTTCACCTTGGCGACCGATACGCTGCGACGCGTCTACGCCATGACCGGCGGCGCGATACCGCTTATCGGCGTCGGCGGCATCGGCGGCGCGGACGACGCCTATGTCAAGATCAGGGCCGGCGCTTCGCTTGTCCAACTCTACACGGCGCTTGTTTACGAGGGGCCGCGGCTGGTGGGCAGGATCATCAATGGATTGGCGGCGCGCCTTCACGCGGACGGGTTTGCTTGCCTCGAAGACGCGGTCGGCGCCGATTCCCGCTGAGATGGAAGAGCTTCCCGGGGCGGACATGGTTTCCGCCGCCGAAGATCCCAAGAGCCCCAAAATGCTCAAGGGAATTCGCACCCTCGCGAAAGACTACGACGTGTTTGTCGTCGATCTCTGGGGCACGATCCATGATGGCGTCACCGCCTATCCCGGCGCCATCGATGCGCTGAAGCGCTTGATCGCCGCCGGAAAGCGCGTGGCGCTTCTGTCGAACGTTCCGCGCCGGACCGAGGCTGCGGAACGCATTCTGGCCGATGTCGGCGTCACGCCCGACCTTTACACGCTTCTCGTCACGTCGGGCGAGGCCGTGCATGCCGCGCTGCGCGACCGGCCGGATTCCTGGCACCAGGCGCTCAAGGGGGCATGCTGGCATCTGGGGGCGAAGCGGGAGCGCGGCATCTTCGAGGGCCTCGGGATAGACCTGCTGGAGGGTCCGGACGGCGCCGGTTACTGCGTCGCCACCGGCGCGAAGATGAACGAGGAGCGCGTGGAGGATTACCAAAAGGACCTGGATCGCGGGCTTTCCCTTGGCCTGCCGATGATCTGCGCCAACCCCGACATCGTCGTGCCGGTTGGCGACGCCCTGGTAATTTGCGCCGGCGCCTTCGCGGAGTATTACGCCGGGAAGGGCGGGAACGTCTTCTGGCATGGCAAGCCGCACGCGGCCATCTACCGGAGCCTGTTCGCGGCGCTCGAAGCGCTTGGCGGGGAGCCTGTCGATCTCGCGCGCACCATCGCCATCGGAGATTCCCTGATCACCGATATCGCCGGCGCCGCCAATGCCGGCATTGCCGGCGCGTTGCTGGTGGGGGGCGTTCACCGTCCCCAGTTGAAGCTGAACTGGCGCGGCAAGCCGAACAAGAAGGCTCTGGCGGCTCTGCTCGCGGACGCGGTGGCAAAGCCGGATTATGTTCTGAGGCGGTTCGTTTGGTAGCGCTTCATTTGCGTTAACGGGCGCCGCCACTTAGCTTCAACCCGATTCTCGCCGGGTATCGCATGCTCGCTTACCTCATCCGTCGATTGCTTCTGATCCCGCCGACTTTGTTCGGCATTCTGTTGTTAAATTTCACCATCGTGCAGTTCGCGCCAGGCGGCCCCGTCGAACAAATGATCGCCCGGTTGCAGGCCGATAGCGACGGCGGCGGCCCCTATCGGGGCGCGGAAGGCGTCGACCCCAAGCTGGTGGCGGAGATCGAGCATCAGTTCGGGTTCGACAAACCGCCCATCGAGCGTTTCGAACTGATGATCGGCCATTACCTGCGCTTCGATCTCGGCGAGAGCTATTTCCGGGGCGAACGCGTCGCCAGGCTGATCTGGCGCAAGCTGCCGACGTCGCTCGCGCTGGCGCTCTCGGCCACTCTCATCGCCTATCTGGTTTCGGTGCCGCTCGGAATCGCCAAGGCCGTGCGCGACGGCTCGCGGTTCGATCTGTTGAGCAGCCTCGCCATAGTCTTCGCCTACGCCGTCCCAAGCTACCTCTTCGCGGTGCTGATGATCGAGCTGCTCGCCGGCGGATCCTATCTCCAGCTTTTCCCGCTCAGGGGTCTCGTATCCGAAGGATGGTCTTCCATGCCGTGGTGGCGACGGCCGCTGGACCTCGCTTGGCATCTCATCCTGCCGGTCACCGCCCTCGTCTCCGGCGGCTTCGCCCGGCCGACCCTGCTGACCAAGAATGCCTTTATCGACGAAATCGGTAAGCAATACGTCACCACCGCCCGCGCCAAGGGCCTGACGCCGGGCAGGGTGCTTTACGGTCATGTGTTCCGCAACGCCATCCTGGTCGTCGCCGTCGGGTTCCCCGCCGCCTTCATGCGCATGCTGTTCGTCGGCGCCCTGCTCATCGAGATTATCTTCTCGCTCGACGGCATGGGTCTGCTCGGCTTCGAGTCGGTGGTCACGCGCGATTACCCGGTGGTCTTCGGCACGCTTTACATCTTCACCCTGGTCGGGCTGCTGGTGAACATCCTGACCGACATCGCCACGATGGCGATCGACCCCCGGATCGATTTCGCCGGCAGGGCGTCCTGATGCCGTTTCTGTCTCCGGTGACAAGGCGGCGACTGGCGCTGTTTCGCCAAAACCGGCGCGGCTTCTGGTCGGCGATCGTCTTGCTGGTTCTGCTTGCCTTCACATTGCCCGCCGAATTCGTCGCCAACGACCGGCCTTTGGTCATCTCCTATGTCGGCTATCTCTACTTCCCGGTGTTGCGCGATTATCCCGAAACCGCGTTCGGCGGCGATTTCGAGACCTATGCCGATTACGGCGATGTCTATCTTCAGCGCCAGATCGGGCGGCATGGTTGGATGATCTGGCCGCTGATCCCATTCTCCTACGCCTCGCCGGTGACCGATCTCGCGGTTCCGGCGCCGGCGCCGCCGTCCGCGCGCAACTGGCTTGGCACGGACGATCATCAACGCGATGTGCTTGCGTGGCTGATCTACAGCCTGCGAAGCTCGCTGCTGTTCGGCGTGGCCGTGGCCGCCCTGTGCAGCGCGATCGGGGTCGCCATTGGCGCGGTCGAGGGCTTCCTGGGCGGCTGGACCGATCTGACGCTTCAACGGCTGACCGAAATATGGGTCGGGCTGCCGGTGCTGTTCCTGTTGATCGTCATGGCGTCGATCGTCACGCCAAGCTTCTGGAATCTCTGGCTTCTGGTGTCCGTCTTCGCCTGGATGCCCCTGGCGCAGCTCGTGCGGGCCGAAATGTTGCGGGTGCGCGCGCTCGATTATATCCGGGCGGGCAGGGCGCTGGGCTTAGGCCCCGTCGCGTTGATGCTGCGCCACATGCTGCCCAACGCGCTGGTCTCAACCTTCACCTACCTCCCGTTCGAGTTGACCGGCGCGATAGGAACCCTGGCGGCGCTCGATCTCATCGGCTATGGCATGCCGCCGGGCGCGCCCTCGCTCGGCGCGCTGCTGAACCAGGGACGCACCAATCTACAGGCCCCGTGGCTCGGCCTGACCGGCTTCTTCACGCTGGCGATCGTGCTCACGCTACTTACCTTCCTTGGCGAGGCGGTGCGCGACGCCTTCGACCCCAAGCGGCAGGTCGACCGGCCCACAGGGACGGACCCGGCCCTGCCATGACCGGGCCATTGCTCTCCGTGCGCGACCTGCATATCGGCTTCACGTCCGGAGGCCAGCCGATCGCGGCGGTGCGCGGAATCAGCTTCGACATCGCGCCGGGAGAGATTTTTGCCCTGGTCGGCGAATCCGGCTCCGGAAAATCCGTGACGGCGCTCTCGATTCTCGATCTTTTGCCTCCCATGGCGCGCGCCCGGATCGGGGGCGCCATCGCCTTCAAGGGCGCCCCGCTCATCGGCATGAATCCGGCAGAGATGCGCCGGATTCGCGGCGACCGGATCGGCATGATCTTTCAGGAACCGATGACGTCGCTGAACCCGATCCAGCCGATCGGCGGGCAAGTCGCGGAGGCGATCCTCACGCACCGGCCCATGGCGCGGAAAGCCGCCCTGGCCGATACGGTCGCGCTCTTGCGGTCGGTCGGACTCCAGGACGCCGAACGGCGCATCGGCGCCTATCCCCATGAACTGTCGGGCGGCCAGCGCCAGCGCGTCATGATCGCCATGGCGCTCGCCAATAAACCCGATCTGTTGATCGCGGACGAGCCGACCACGGCGCTCGACGTCACGGTCCAAGCACAAATTCTGGCCTTGCTGCGCGACATGCGCGACCGGCTGGGCATGGCGATCCTGTTGATCACCCATGACCTTGGCGTCGTGCGCCACATCGCCGATCGGGTTGCGGTCATGAAGCAAGGCGAGATCGTCGAAACCGCGCCGGTTAAGAACCTCTTCGCCCATCCCGCTCACCCCTACACGCGCATGCTGCTGGCGGCGGAGCCGAAAGGGCCGCCGACAGCGCCCGCCGCCGCTTCGCCGGAAATACTGACGGGGCGGAACATCCAGGTGCGCTTCCCCATCCGCGCGGGCGTGCTGCGGCGAACGACCGGTCATGTCATGGCGGTGGACGGAATCGACCTCACGCTGCAGGCGGGGGAGACGCTGGGCGTCGTCGGCGAGTCAGGCTCGGGCAAGACCACGCTCGGCCTCGCCCTGTTGCGCCTCATCCCCAGCGCCGGCGCCATCGGCTTCGAGGGCCAAGCCATCGATGGGCTTAACGGAAAGCAAATGAAGCCTTTGCGGCGTGAAATGCAGATCGTGTTTCAAGACCCCTACGGCGCGCTGTCCCCGCGCATGAGCGTCGGCGACATCGTAGCTGAGGGGCTTCGGGCGCATCGCATCGCGTCGGGCGCGGCGCGGGAACGGCTGGTGGCGGCGGCGCTGGAAGACGTGGGATTGGACGCCGCGATGCGCCATCGCTACCCCCATGAATTCTCCGGCGGCCAGCGGCAGCGCATCGCCATCGCCCGCGCCTTGGCGCTTCGCCCCAAGCTTCTGGTGCTGGACGAACCCACCTCCGCCCTCGACCGCTCCGTCCAGGCCCAGATCGTCGACCTATTACGAAGTTTGCAGGCGCGTCATGGGCTTGCCTATGTTTTCATCAGCCACGATCTCAGGATGGTCCGCGCGCTGGCGACCCATCTACTGGTCATGCGCGACGGCAAAATGGTGGAACAGGGACCGGCCGAAGCGATCTTCGCCGCGCCGAGGGAAGACTATACCAAGGCCCTGCTGGCGGCGGCGTTGGATTGATAGACTTGTAGGCGCAATCAGCGCTCCTTACTATAAAGATGTAAGTCGTATGGGGATATGCATGATTACCGCAAGAATCTCCTCTAAGGGACAGTCGACAATTCCAGCTGAAATTCGTCGCAAATTGGCTGTTCGCCCCGGAGATAGTATCGGATTTGTCATTGATGGCGAGCGCGTCACCCTCCAAAAGGTTCAGCCGCTTGATGCAGCTTTCCTGAGACTCGCCACGGAAGCTTTCTCGGAATGGAACAGCCCCGAGGCGGATGAGGCTTTTCGCGACCTATGACAGATGGGATGTCGTTTCCGTCCCATTTCCATTCATTGAAGGAACAGAGTCAAAACGAAGACCGGCATTAATCGTATCGACAGACGCTCTACACACCACACGGAATCTATATTGGGCCGTCATGATCACGACCGCAAAGTCTGGCGTCCAACCAGAGGCCTGCCTATAACGGATGCAGCCAATTCGGGCCTTCCGGCCGACTGCGTTATACGGGTCTCACGTATCACGACGCTGAGCGATCGCCAGATCGA
>CAJCJC010000496.1 GCA_903970575.1 Alphaproteobacteria bacterium | reverse complement strand
GCATAACGCAGAACCGGCGCGCCGATATCGACGCCATAAACCTCGGCCTCCGGAAACGCCTCGGCCAAGGCGCAGGTGTTGTGACCGACGGTGCAGCCCATATCCAGGATGCGCCTTGGTTTCAGATGCGCGAAATTCGCCTGGATGAAATTCACGAGCGACTTGCCCATGCCGTCGTTATATTCGCCAAGCCCGCCGAAGGCGAAAACATGGACGCCCCGATCATAGGTCGCGCCCTGGAGCAGATCGTCCGGTCCGAATTCCGACTGCCAGTTGCCCGGCATCACATGAATATCGACCGCCTGGATATAGCGTGGAATCTTGATGTCGGGGTTGAGGCGCAGCGTGCCGAGTTCGTTCGGCTTCGGCGCGGCCCTGGATTGTAGTTCCTCGATCTGGCGCTCGGCGCTTTCGGCCACCGTATCCCACATCATTTCCTGGGCGGTCCGGCCGACGAGGCTGGCGGCGCGATAGAAGAACGTGTCCTCCATCACCTTTTTGACTTCGAGACGATTGGCGGGCGGACGACCGTGTTTTTCCACGAACGCCGGCTCCAACTGATCCGTGTAGAGCTTTTTCGTCTCGGGGAATAAAGTCATCGTGAAGAACTTGCGCAATGAGCCACAGAACTCCTCACGCGCGAATTCGTCATGGGTGGCTTCGGGAAGCACATCGTGTTTGGCCTGAAAGCCCATGTCACGTCTCCTTATTCAAAAATGAATGATGGAGCCCTTCACCCGACCCGTCAAATCGTCACGGGACGACCAAATCCACGGCGGTGACGCCCGCGATCGCGAAACGCTCGTCATTCTCGGGAGAAGAGCCCGCGACGGCCGCGGCGCCCAGCAAAACGCCGTCCTTGTCGTGGATCAGGACGCCGCCCGCGATCGGCAGAAACCGGCCGTCGGTTACCCCGACCAGGCCAGCCGTGCCCGACGGGTTTCCGCCGAAGAACTGCGCCATTCGGCTGGAGCGGCTGTTGAAGCCGATCGCGGTCTTGGCCTTGCCCAGCGCCGCCTCGATCACGAACGGGCCGACATTGTCGCCGCGCATCGCAACCCGGATGGCGCCGCCAACATCCGTAACCACCACCGAAATGGTGGTTACGTTTTCCTGGGCGGCGGTTTCAAGAGCGGTGAGGGCGATCTTGGTCGCGGTCGCGAGCGATAGGGTCATTTAGGGGCTCCAGCTTCTGTTTCTTCAAGAAGCACGCGGAAGACGCGCTTCATCATCTGTTCGCGCAATTCGTCACGCGACTGCGCGACGTCCTGGGTAAGCGTAAATTTCTCGACCGCCGCGCGCGTCGGGGTTTTGCCTTCATCGGCCAGGACCTCATGCGTATCGATCCGATCGCGCATCGCCGACACCTCGGACATGAGAGCGACCAGCATCATCATGACCTTGTCGAGATCGCGGCTTTCAAGGTACTGCGGGCGATCGGGTCCCACCGCCACGCGCCTGCGCGGCTTACGTTCCGTCTGGGCATTCGAGATCGTCATTATTCAAGCCCCAAATGCTTTTGGTTATATGTTCCGGTATCTGGCAATAGAGACCGGGTTCCGCAAGCGATTTTCACGGTAGCGGGGCGCCGGACGCGCGCTGCAACCGAATTCCGGTTATCGGTCTGGGCGCATCGCGCCGCGCGCGAAGCGGGACGTTGCAACGGAGGAAGAGCGTGCCGAGCATGACCGAACAGGTCCACGCCTTACAAGCGGCGCAAGGCCTTCTGAACGAAGGCGACGTCGCCGGCGCGATCCCGCTCTTGCTGATAGCGACGGATGGCGGGGAGACCAAGCAGCGCTATATCGCCTTGCTGAGCCTGTCGCGGGCTTATACGGCGACGGGCGCCGCGACCGACGCGGAAGGCGCCGCGCGCCGCGCGATCGAGGCGATGCCGCAGGATTGCACGGGCTATGCCTTGCTGGCGCTGAACCTAATGGAGCAGCTTCGATTGTCGGAGGCGGCCGAGGCAGCGGAGGCAGCCCTCCGCCATGCTTCGAACGCGCCGGCGCAAGCCGCGCCGCTTATGAATCTGGCCGCGCGCATCGCGATTCTGCGGGGAGAGTTGGGCGCGGCGCGCGATTTCATCGATCGGTGCCTTCGCATCCGACCGTTCGACCGCCGAGCGCTTTCCTATCGAGCGGCGGTGCTGCAGGCGCTCGACACACCCAGCGATTCGGGGGTGCTGGATTTCGGCAGGCTTGTGCGTGTCATGCGCCCGGCGACCCCGGAGGGGTTCGCGACCATGGAGGATTTCAACCGAGCGGTGGCGGAGGCGGTCGCCGCATCGCCCGGGATCGCCAATGCGCAACCCGGCAAGACGCTGGTCGGCGGCGCCAGATTGCCCTCGATCGCGATGCTGAAACCGGCGCTCGCCTGGGCGCTGCGCGCCATGTTCCGGGCCGGAGTCGACGCCTATGCGGCGTCCCTGCCCGCGGACGACCCGGTGAACGCCGGACGGCCGGGGCGGTTCGACATCGCCGGCTGGGCGAGCGTCATGGAGGCCGGCGCCTATGAACTGCCGCATATTCACGAGGGCGGCTGGATCAGCGGGGTGTTTTACCCAGAGATGCCGGTGGCGCTTAACGGGCCTAACGACGCGGGAGCGATCGTATTTGGCGGGCACGACCTGCCGGAGGCGCGACTGCCGGCGGGTCCGATGTTCCCACTTGTGCCTTCGACCGGCGATTTGGTGCTGTTTCCGTCCTTTCTTCATCACCGGACGAGAGCCTTCAATGGGCCGGGACGACGGATCAGCGTCGCCTTCGACGCGACGCCATCGTAAGACGCCGGCGTCAGGATCGGATATCGTCCTCGATGCGCCGGGACAGCTTATCCAACAGGCGGGCGATTTCACGCTGATCGGCTTCGCTCCAATCAGCCACCAACTCCATCGCGATGGTGGACCAGGCGTGGTTGAGCTTTCGCTGCTTGGCCAAACCCTCCTCCGTCAGCGACAGCATCGCCGCCCTGGCGTCCCTGACGTCGCCGTCGCGCGCGACAAAGCCGAGGCTGACCGCCGAAGCGACCTGACGGCTGACCGTCGAGCGATCGAGGCCGAGGATATCGGCGAGATCGGAGGTCCGCATCGGCCCCTGGCGTTTCAATACGCCCAGAATGTTGATCGCCGAGCGGTCCAGCTTGACGTTGGAACGCTGCGCCATTTTTTCGTAAACGCGGTGTCTGGCCCAGCGCAGGATCACGGATAAAGGCTGAACCACCCCATAGGTGGGATCGGAAGCGAGATCGAGCGGTGGGGCCGCCGCGTTCGGTAGGTTTGGGGCGCCGGGTGTGGTCATCAATTCTTCAGGAATGGCGTGCGGGCATGTTTCACAAGTATATGTCGGCGACGATGCTTGTCACAGGCTTTCTCCGGCCTGTCGAAAAGAGCCACGGCGCGCGGAGCATGCTGATGAAAAAACGGTATATCGACGGCGTTTTCGGCCAGGTGCATATACTGGAAACCGAGAGCCCGATAATCGCGAAAACGCCGCCTTTGTTCTGTCTGCACGCCACCGCGTATTCCTCGCAGACCTTCAGGCCGCTGTTATCGGCGTTTGAAGGCGGCTTACCCGCGCCGGGACGCAAGCTATACGCGCTGGACACGCCCGGATATGGCGGCTCCGACCGGCCGCCGGCGCCGATCGACATGGGCGGCTACGCGGACGCGCTGATCGACGCCATAACGCGGCTTTCCGAGGGACCCGTGGACGTCCTGGGATATCATACGGGCGTTTATATCGCGGCGGAGGCGGCCATCCGGCGCCCCGACCTGTTCCGCAAGTTGGTGCTGATCGGGGTTCCGTTCTTTCACGGGCCGGATCGCGACATGTGGCGCGCGCGCCTTTCGGCGCGGCACAGCCTGGGAGAAACGCTGGACCAGTTCGATGAACGTTGGACCTTTTTCATCACCAACAGATCGGCGCGGTTGCCACTTTCTCGCGCCTTCGAGAATTTCGTGGACGAGTTGCG
>CAJCJC010000495.1 GCA_903970575.1 Alphaproteobacteria bacterium | reverse complement strand
GCGATGAAGGCGGTGATGCCGGCCTGGACGGCGATGACGAGCACCGCCGCGACCGCCAGCAGCAAGAGCGCCTTGCGCCGCCAGACCGTCGCCACGATTTCGATAATCGTCGGCCTACGCTCCGGCTCCGCCACCGGCCGTTCAAACGCGCCCCGCGCCGGTTCGCGCAGCGCCAGGATCACAAACAGGGCGAGGAACAAGCCGGGCGTTCCGCTGATGAAAAACGCCGCGCGCCAGCCGAAATGCCGCGCGATAACCCCGGCCATCGCGAATCCCGCGGTCAGCGCAATGGCGTTGTTGAAGAAATAAAGGCCGATGGCGGCGCCACGTCGGGCCGGAGGAAAAAGATCGGTGATGAGCGACATGCTGGTCGGCACGGACCCGGATTCGGCGGTGGCGAGCCCGATCCGGGCCAGTAGAAGGGCGCGAAACGACGGCGCGAAACCGCCCATCACGGTCGCGGCGCTCCACAGCGCCAGGAGGCAAGCCAGAAGGCGGACGCAGTTCATCCGGTCGACCAGCATGCCGACTGGAATGCCCACGATGCTGTACGATATCGCGAATACGCTGGGGAGAAGACCGAGCGCGCTGTCGGAAAGGCCGAATTCCCGCTTGATGGGTTCGGCCAGCGCCAGAACCAGGGTCCGGTCGATATTGTTCAACGTGGCGATAGCCACCAGAACCCCGAGCGTGAACCACGGGCGCGCGGACGTCGCCGGATCGGCGGAAATTCGCGCGCTCAGAGCGGCGCCCGCGATGCATCGACCTCAAGCACGACGGCATCCTCGATAACCGCGCGGGCGTAGGTCTCCCCGACGATAGCCCGAAATATATCCCCCGTTTCAACCTCGTCGATAACGGCGCCGGTTTGAATGCGCATCCGGCCAGACAGCAAATAGAGGATTCGTTCGCGCGGATTGAGATGGGGCGACAGCCGAGCGCCCGCGGGATAGCGCGCCTCCACCATCCGATAGCCAGGGACCGCGAATATCTTGGTGATGAAGCGCGCGTCGGCCGGAGCCTGGGCGGCATCGGAATCGTACGCGGTCACGATTTCGCCGTTATCAAGCCACTGCGCCACCTCGCGGTCTGCCGTCGCGCCGCGCGGCAGGAATACGGCCCGATCGCCGGACATATTTTGCGGCGCGAAGGCGAATTCGGCGCGAAGGGTTTCGGCGAGCGACAGGCTGTAATGCATGACGCCGGCGGGATGGAAGGCGGCGTCGCCAACATGGGCGTCGGCCACGTCGTCATCCGAAATCTGCACCTGGCGTCCGGTTATGTTGTAAAGAATAATGTCTGATTTGTTGACATGCGCGGGGGTGAGCGCGCCCTTGGCGAACACAAGTTCCCGCAGCGCGCCCGTCGGGAAATTAAACAGGCGAAGCAGCACCCGGGCCGCGTCGGGGGGAACAGGGCGCCCATCGCCAGGCCAAGCGTTGAAATGCTCGCCCTCGCGCGTCCATTGATAGACGAGCAATTGTGGGACGTCACGCCGGTGAACGACGAGGTCCGAACGCATCGCCAAGGCGGCCAGCACATCGGACGGGATTGGATATGCGGCGGTAACGGCCGCGTCCGCCGGAGTTTCGTCGGGTCCGGTCACTGGGAAACCCTTCCGGCTATTTCGTAGTCAACGATGTAACATGCATCTTTTGGTGGGTGAAGTCAGTGGCCCGATCGGTTTTTGACTTGACCTCGATCTGGCGTAAAGAGCCGGCGCGTCTGAAGCGGGGCCGAGCGTGGAAGGAAACAAATGCGCGGCTATTTCGCCATCGGGGTCGAAGATATCAGCAAGCCGCATAATGCCGGCAATTTGATGCGATCGGCGCATGCGTTCGGGGCAAGCTTTTTCTTCGCCGTCGCGCCTGACATCGATTTTCGCGGGCTCCGCCAATCGGATACCTCCGAGGCGGCGTTCCATATGCCGTTTTATGAATATCCAACCGTGGCCGCGTTGACCCTGCCGCGCGGCTGCCGGCTTGTCGGCATCGAATTCCTGCCGGACGCGGAGGATTTGCCGAGCTTTCGCCATCCAACCCAGGCCGCCTATGTGTTCGGTCCGGAGAAGGGGAATTTATCCCCGGCGCTGCTCGCGCGCTGCGATGAGGTGGTCAAAATCCCGACGAAATTCTGCGTCAATGTCGGCGTCGCGGGCGCGCTGGTGATGTATGACCGTATGATCGCGCTGGGCAATTTCGCCGAACGCAGGGTCGGCACGCGGGCCGCTATGACACGGAAGCCGCCGGCGCGGGATCGATGAGCCCTTCCGTCACCGCCTCCGAAGGGTCCGCGACGAAAACCGGATAGCGGCCCAGAGTCCCGATCAACGCCGCCCCAAGCGAGAAGGCGGCGGCGCCGGCGTAAAGGGACACTTCATAGCTGCCCCATGTGTCGCGCGCCCATCCGCTGAGCAAGGGGCCGAACCCAGCGCCGAGCGCGAACACGACAAGCTGCCAGCCATAAAGTTCGCCATAGGATTTCAGCCCGAAATACTTGCTGGTCAGGAACGCGATCAGGTCAACCTCCGCGCCTGCGGCGAGGCCGATCATCAGCACGCCGAAAATCGCGACGCCCGGCGTTATGG
>CAJCJC010000494.1 GCA_903970575.1 Alphaproteobacteria bacterium | reverse complement strand
CCGCCATCCCACGGGTACGCCCGGCGGCGATTCTGCCCCAAGCCATCGCCACCGCATCTGTCACCGGCAAGATTCTCGAGCCATAATCTTGCCGCAACGTCTCAAGCCAGATTTGCAGCGTTCCCGCGACATGGGGGTCTGTCCTTGCCTTGAGCGCAATCCCCTTCATCACCTCACCGATGGTGACGACGCTTAAATACACATTCGTCGGATCGACCGAGCGAAGCCACGTCCGGGCTTCCATCCCGCCCCGCCGCGCTTCCGACAGGATTTTGGTGTCGACAAGATACATCAGAAACCGATTTCCCGGCCTTCATCCCTTTCACGGGCGTTAACGGCGTCGACCAAATCGTCAGGCCAGAGCGGCGCCTCGAGGATGTGGTCGATCAGGGATTTGCGACCAGACGTTAGACTGGCATACGTCGCCTCGGAAAGAACCACGACGCTCGGCTCGCCGCGGACGCTAACATGTTGCGGCCCCTCCAGGCAGGCGCGCTTTACGAGCTCGCTAAATCGCGCCTTGGCGTCTTGCAACGGCCAATTCACATTTAAATCAAAAGTTCGTGGCGGCATCTCATCCCCCTAACTAGACTGACTAGATGATCTTATCAATATCGAGTTTCAACAAAATATAAAAGTTCTTTTTTAGTTCTTAATATCCTGCTATGTTCCGCATATGCCGCCAATCCGCATCACGACTGAAATCGACGCTCTGCCCGATATCCCGCGCAAAGGCAGGGGCGCGGTGTCTAATCGCCCGAGTGGGCGGTTCGACGCGCCGGACAGGATCGCCGTCGACGATGGCTGGGGCGGCGCCGAGCCGGAGGCGTGGGAACCCGACGATTGGCAGGATGGCGCGCTTCAGACGGTGCTTGGCATCGACACGGCCAAGCGGATCATCACCCGCAACACGTCGCCCGATGTGGGATTCGATCGCTCGATCAATCCTTATAAGGGCTGCGAACATGGGTGCATCTATTGCTTCGCGCGACCGACGCACGCTTATCTGAACCTGTCGCCGGGACTGGATTTCGAGACCCGGATATTTCGCAAGCCGGACGCGCCGGAATTATTGCGCCAGGAATTATCGGCCAAGTCCTATACCCCGGCGGTGATCCAGCTTGGCATCAATACGGACGCCTATCAGCCGATCGAACGGACCGAACGCCTGACGCGCCGCATTCTGGAGGTGCTGAACGAGTTCGAGCACCCCGTGGCGATCCTGACGAAATCGGCGTTGATCCAGCGCGACCTCGATATTCTGGAGGAGATGGCCAAGAAGGGCCTGGTCAAGACCGGCGTGTCGATCACGACGCTGGACAGGGCGCTGGCGCGGACGATGGAGCCGCGCGCCGCGACGCCGCCCAGGCGGCTGGAGACGATCCGGGCGCTGAAATCGGCCGGCGTGCCGGTCAGCGTCATGTCGGCGCCGATCATTCCAGGGCTGACCTGCCATGAACTTGAAAGCATACTGGAAGCCGCCGCCAAGGCGGGGGCGGAGCGCGCCGGCATGACGATCGTGCGACTGCCTTATGAGATCAAGACGCTGTTCCAGGAATGGCTGCGCGGCCATGCGCCGGACAGGGCCGACAAGGTTCTGAGCCTGATCCGCCAATGCCGCGACGGCCAATTGAACCAATCCGAATTCGGCACGCGCATGGGCGGCACGGGGCCTTACGCCGAATTGATCCAGAAACGCTTCGCGCTGGCGGTCAAACGCCTCGGGCTCGATAAGCCGCGGCCGCCTTTGGATTTGACACGGTTTAAGGGCGGGGCGAAAGTTTCGGGACAATTATCGCTGTTTTGACGCCATGCCGAGAATCGACCCTGAATATCTGACCGAGCAACAGAGAAAATGGTTCGCCTCCGTTCGCGAAGGCTTGCACAAGGAGACCGGCAAATCCCTTGCCGACTGGGTGGCGATCGCCAGGACATGCCCGGAGACCGCGCCGCGCGCCCGGCTGAAATGGTTCAAGGAAACCCACGGTATTTTGCAGAACCGCGCGAGCTATGTCTTGAGCGAGGCGTTTCCATCGACGGCGGGTTGGGAAGAGCCTGCCGCGCTCAGGGACGCGCTTTGGACCGAGCCGTCGTCTCGCGCCATTTTCGACGCGGTCGAGGCGTTGGTTCTGGACTTGCCAAGCGTGGTGGTCGGCCAGCGCAAGGGGTATTCCGCTTGGTCGAGACATTATCAGTTCGCCGGCCTGCGGCCGATCAAAGGCGGCAAGGCGCGTCTCGGTCTGGCGCTCGCGCCCGACGTCCACCCGCTTTTGCAGCCCGCCAAAAACGATGGCTAGTCCGAACGCTTGAAAGCCGCAACGATTTTGAACGCCCCGGGCGATGCCGACGGACATATCGCGGCGCTTTTGCAAGCGGCGTGGCAAGCCAGCTAACCGAAAACTCAGGTGGCGTAGGCAAGCCCGGGCTCGGTGGCGGAGGATGGCGCGAGCATTCTTCCGGCGGCGCCGCGGACAATGAGAAGGATCGCCGCCGCCATTCCGATCAACCCGGCGTGAAGCAGCCAGAACGCGGTCCCCGACATCCGCTCCAGCAGGCCGCCAAGCCAGCCGACCAGCATATTGCCAAGGAATAGATGGAGGTAGAATACGCCGATCATCATGCCGGAGAGCGATTTGGGCGCGGCGCGCGAGAAAAGCGCGAGGCCGACCGGGAAGACATTGGCGAATCCGAGATCGTTGATGACCTCGAAGGCGAACGCCCAGCCAAGGCTGGCTTTTTGCCCGGTGGCGGCGACGATGGCGGCGGCGACGGCCAGCATCAGCGGCGCCAAAGCCGCGATGGCGACGCCGATGGCGAGCTTTGTGATCTCGTCCGGCTCGGTTCGGCGGGTGGCCCACCAGCGCCAAAAGAGAACCGACAGGATGATCGTCACCGTGCTGACCACCGATCCGAACGATAAGATCCAGGTGATTGGCATCGTCTTGCCGAAGAATTGAAGCTGATAATTGGCCTCGCCCCAGACGAGATAGGCGTTGAATATCTCCTGATTGCCGACCGAGCCCAGCGCCAGGACCGGCACCAGAAGGGCCAGGATCAGGATGGTGCGCCATTCATGGGGCCTTAACGGGGCGCGCGTCGTCTTCGTTTTGCCGCGGACGATTTCCTGTTCCGGC
>CAJCJC010000493.1 GCA_903970575.1 Alphaproteobacteria bacterium | reverse complement strand
AGACGATCGACTTCGCGCGACCATCAGGCGCGGTGGAGAACATCGACTGTGGCGTGGTGTTTCGCAGCGTCGGCCGCCGCACCGCGCCGCTTGACGGCGTTCCCTATGACGACGTTCGGGGCGTCCACGCCAACATCGACGGGCGGGTGGCGATGGGCTCCTCGGTCGTCGCCGGTCTCTATGTCTGCGGGTGGAGCAAGCGTGGCCCAAGCGGCACCATCGGCACCAACCGCGGCTGCGGCATGGCCACCGCCGAGGTCATCCTTGCCGATCTGCCGGCGCGGGCGGGGCAGCGCAGAGCCGACCCCGATGCGCTGCTCGCGCGGCTCAACACGCGCGTCGCGCGCGTCGTGAGTTTTGCCGATTGGGCAACCATCGACGCGGCCGAAAAGCACAGGGGCGCGCTCTGCGGCAAGCCGCGGGAAAAATTCGTCTCGGTGCCGGACATGCTGGCGGCGGCGGATGCGTGATCGCGTGGTGACCGGAACTTGATAACGGCCGGAGAAGGGAGGCAAGCGATGTCGGTTCCGTTTGTTGCGTGAAATACCTGCGGCTGTCGGTGACCGATCGTTGCGATCTGCGATGCCGATACTGCATGTCCAAGGCGATGACGTTTCTGCCCAGCAAGGAACTGCTCACGTTCGATGAGCTCGACCGGGTCGCCCGGTGCTTCATCGCCTCCGGGGTCGAAAAGATCCGGGTTACCGGCGGCGAGCCGCTGGTGCGAAAGGAAATCATGCAGCTGTTCCGCAGCCTTTCCGGGTATCTGGCCGATGGCGGGCTGCGGGAGCTGACGCTGACGACCAACGCCACCCAGCTGTCGCGCTACGCGGAGGAACTCGCCGCGCTCGGCGTGCGGCGGGTCAACGTGTCGCTGGACACGCTGGATCCGGACAAATTCACGATGATCACGCGCGGCGGGTTGTTGCCCCGGGTGCTCGAAGGGATCGCGGCGGCCCGGGCGGCCGGGCTGGCGGTCAAGCTCAATGCGGTGGCGCTGAAAGGCTTTACGGATGACGGCATCGACGATCTGATCGCCTTTGCCCATGCCGGCGGGATGACGCTCACTCTGATCGAAACCATGCCGCTGGGCGAGATCGGTGCCGACCGCACCGATCAGTTCCTCCCGCTCTCCTCGCTGCGCCGCCAGATCGAGCAGCGCTGGACGTTGGTCGATCTGGCCGAGCGAACCGGCGGACCGGCGCGCTACGTCCGCGTGATCGAAACCGGCGGCAAGGTCGGTTTCATCACGCCCATGACTCACAATTTCTGTGAGGACTGCAACCGCGTGCGCGTGACCGCCGCCGGCGTGCTCCACCCGTGCCTCGGGCAGGCTAATGCGGTCGACCTCAAGCGGGTGCTGCGCGGCGATGGCGGCGATACGGATGTGATGCAGGCGATCGAACTTGCGGTCCGCGGCAAGCCGCACGGCCACGATTTCCAGATCGGGCCCGGCGGACGCCCGGCGCTGGCGCGGCATATGTCGGCGACGGGCGGCTGAATCAAACAGCGTGACAGGCTAACGCTCAAGCGCGTTCTCCCGCTTCGTCTTTGTCCTCCAGTTTGTTTCGTAGCGCCGTGACCACGCGGTGGACGGTTTCGATTTCCTTGACTGAGAGCCCATCAGAGAGGCCGTTGATCCAAGGGGCCTGTCGTTCCATCGCGGCTTCAAAGGCCCGTTTTCCCTTGTCGGTCAGCACGACCAGTTGCGCTCGCCGGTGATGAGGGTTGGTCTCGAATACCACAAGGCCCTCTCTGTGCAGGTCGTTGATGATCCGTTGAACATTCTGGCGATTGCCGCCGAGGTCGCGGGCGAGCCAGGCGACCGGTTGCGGCCTTTCGGCGGCGATGATCGCGCCAAGCACCTGCCAGCGCGCGCTGGTCAGGCCGAGCGGCGCGACTAGCCGATCGCCCGCGGTCAACAGCAGGCTATCCAGCCTGAACAGGTCGACCAACAGGTCGCTCAGGGCCTCACCCGCGGAGGTTCGCTTGGTTCTCTTCATTTGGCACCACAGGTTATTATTGACATCATCATGTCAAATTATTATGTAATCATAATACCAATATGGCACGGTATTACAAACAGGAGAGTCCCTCATGTCGCTATTGCGCCCCCTCGACCCCGCGTTCCCGATCGAACGTCAGATCCCGATCGACGCCAGCCCGGTCGTCCTGGTGAATGTGTTCACGCTCGATCAGGCCGATGAGCAGACTTTCCTCGAGGTATGGCAGGACGACGCCGCGTTCATGAAGCGCCAGCCTGGATTCATCTCGACCCAGCTTCATCGCGCCATCGGCGACAATCCAACCTATCTGAACTACGCGGTCTGGGAGTCCACCGCGGCCTTTCGCGCCGCGTTCGGCCAGCCGGAGTTCCGGGCGAAACTCGCGACCTATCCGGCGTCGGCGGTTGCTTCCCCGCATCTATTCCAGGCGGTCGCGGTGCCGGGCATCTGCGTCGCCTAGCGGCGACTTCGGCTTTTGGAGACTTTCCACTCTCGTGGCTATGACAGTATCTTTTGTGCACCTTGGCACGGATGCTTGGCGGAGGCCGACATGAGCTACAAGGCGATCAATTTCGGCAAGAAATTCACCTTGTTCGACGAGCAGTGGCAGCCGAAGGTCGTGGCCGAAATGAATGACTACCAATTCAAGATCGTGAAGCTGCAGGGCGACTTCGTTTGGCACGATCTCCAAAATACCGATGAAACTTTCATCGTGTTGGATGGTGTTCTACGGATCGATTTTCGCGATGGCGCGGTC
>CAJCJC010000492.1 GCA_903970575.1 Alphaproteobacteria bacterium | reverse complement strand
CAGCGTTGGCGCGCGCGCCCGTATCAACAGCAGGTCGATGCCATTCGCGCATAGCGTCACGGAAATATCCGCAGTCTCTCCGTTTTCTAGCAACGCCGCCAGTCGTTCCCGTAACGGGCTCAGGATCGCGACAAGTTCAGGCCGCAAAACCCAGCATTCCGCGATGTCCACCAGCCGATGCGAGGCCCGTTCGGTAAAGCCCAGTACCACGCGCTTTCCGATCCTCATCGCCGCGAAGGTCGCGCGCCGTCGGGTCTGAGGCGCGATCGAAACCGTGGGGGCGATGGACGCCGCGATTATTCCAGCCCTCCCGAGCATCGCCCGGACCCGTTCGCGTTTCCAATCCGCGATGAACGACCCGTCAAGATGCTGTAAGGCGCAGCCGCCGCACACGCCAAAATGGCGGCAGGGCGGGGCGATCCTGGCTCGACCAGGGCTCAGCAGTTCGACCAATTCGGCTTGGTCCTTGCCGCGCGGCGTCACCATCGCCACGTCGCCCGGCGCGGTCAGCGGAACATGCAAACGCCCTATTTCCGACTCGGCCACGCCATCGCCAAGGCCGCCCAAAGAGTCGATTGTCACATGCAGGGCCGCCATGGCGACCGTTAGTCCAGCGCCAGAGTCAACGACTTCAGGTACGCGCTCTCCGGCAGCATCGGATGGACCGGATGATCCGGTCCAGCGCCGGCGGTGCGCAAAATACGGCCGGTTCGACCGGCGTCGTTCAGCCCCCGCGACACCGCCTCGGCGAAATCCGCCAACCCAGCGTTATGGCTGCAGGACGCGGCGAACAGGATTCCGCCCGGCGACACCAGCGTCGCCGCCTGCCGCGCCAGCTTGCGATAACCGCGCAGCGCCGCCGGCAAATCCTTGCGCGATTTGGCGAAGGCCGGTGGGTCCACTACCACGACCTCGAAACTGTCCTTGGCGTCGCGCATCGCGTCCAGCGCGTCGAAAACGTCTTTTTGGACCGCCACGCAGCGCGCCGCCACGCCGTTCGCCTCGGCCGACCGCATCGCCGCCCGCAGCGCCGGCTCCGACCTGTCAAGCAATGTCACCGCGCTGGCCCCAGCCAAGGCGGCCGTTATGCCGAATCCGCCGCCATAGCAATAGGCGTCCAGCACCCGCGCCCCGCCGGATAGCCGCGCGACGAACGCCCTACTGTCGCGCTGATCGTAAAACCATCCGGTCTTTTGCCCCCCAAGCGGATCGACCACGAAGCGCGCGCCGTTCTCCACCAACGCGACCGGGCCGTCCAACGCGCCATAAGCCAGCCGCGTCTCGATCGGCAGCCCTTCCAGCGCCCGAGTGGGGCTATCGTTCTTCAGCACGATCGCGCGCGGACTGAACAGATCGACCAGCGCCGCCAGGATATCCTCCGTGGCCCGCTCCGGCCCCGCGCCGTTCAGCTGCGCGACCAGGACGTCGCCGATGCGGTCGACGACGATCGCCGGCAACCCATCCGCCTCCGCGTGGATCAGGCGATAATACGGTTCCGCATAGAGCCGTTCGCGCAGTGTAAGCGCCGCCTGAAAACGCTCCGCGAAGAAATCTCGGTCGATCGCGCGCCCGCTATCGGACGTCAAAACCCGGGCGGCGATCAGGGTGTGCGGATTGAAAAACGCCGCGCCCAACCTGTCGCCGCCAGCGGACGCCAATGTGACGATCGATCCGGCTGGCGCGGCCTTCGCCGCCGCGTCCATGATGATTTCGTTCGAATAAGCCCAGGGATGCCCGTGCCTCAACCGTGCGTCGCGCTTGGGCTGAAGCTGGATAAGGGGGCGCTTTAGCATAGTGCTCAATGGCTGGCTTTCACGCGAAACTGACGAAGAACTCCAGCGCGCCCCGAAAGCTGCGGCCGTTACCGGGGCGCCAGGACCATCGTCATCTGCCGGCCTTCCAATTGCGGGGTCTGTTCGACCTTCGCCAGCGGATCGAGCTGATCCTTGACCCGCATCAGAACGTTCATGCCCAAATCTTGGTGCATCATTTCGCGGCCGCGGAAGCGCATGGTGACCTTCACCTTGTCGCCTTCGTCCAGGAAACTCGTCGCCGCCCGCATCTTCACGTCATAATCGTGATCGTCGATGTTGGGGCGCAGCTTGATCTCCTTGACCTCGATGATCTTTTGCTTCTTGCGGGCTTCGTTCTTCTTTTTCTGCTGTTCATATTTGAACTTGCCGAAATCGAGCAGCTTGCAGACCGGCGGCTCGGCATTGGGGGAAATCTCCACCAGATCGAATCCAGTTTCCTCCGCCTTCGCCATCGCCTCGCGCGTCGGCACGATGCCGATCATCTCCCCGTCGAACCCGACCAATCGCACCGATGGCACGTTGATCTCGTAGTTTACGCGCGGCCCGTCGCGGGACGGCGTGTCGTTACCAAACCTAGCTATGGAGTTTCCCCTGTCAAAATTGCCTCAATCGCGTAAAGCTACACGATCCAGCGGCGATGACATAGTAGAATGGAGTTGACTGACCGCCATGTCGAGGGGGAGGAACTCCTGTTTTTCGACCCCCAGTGTCCGAATCGCAACAGTCCGCTCGGCCGCTTCGCGCTTTCCGACCACCGCGATGACCGGAACCTTGGCCAGCGAATGCTCGCGAATCTTGTAATTGATCTTCTCGTTGCGCAAATCGACTTCGGCTCTGATCCCCGATGACTTCAGTCGTTCCACGACTTCCAGCGCGTAATGATCCGCGTCCTGGGTGATGGTCGCGACCACCACCTGCACCGGCGCCAACCATCCCGGCAACCGGCCGGCGTAGTTCTCGATCAATATGCCGATGAACCGCTCCATCGATCCGAAGATCGCCCGGTGCAGCATAACCGGGCGATGGCGCGCCCCGTCCTCGCCCACATATTCCGCGTTCATGCGCTCGGGCAGCATGAAATCGAGTTGCAGCGTTCCGCATTGCCAGCTTCGACCGATGGCGTCGGTGAGATGAAATTCCAATTTGGGCGCATAGAACGCCCCTTCGCCGGGCAGATCCTCGACCTCCAGTCCCGAATCCTTGGCCGCGATGCGCAGTTCGCTTTCGGCGCGATCCCAAAAGGCGTCGGAGCCGATGCGCTGTTCGGGGCGGAGGGCGAGCTTCACCTTGACCTCGGTGAAACCGAGATCGTCATAAACCGCCTTCAGCAGGTTGCAGAACCGGGTGGTTTCGGGAACCACCTGCTCTGGCGTGCAGAAGATATGCGCGTCATCCTGGGTGAACTGCCGAACCCGCATGATGCCATGAAGCGCCCCGGACGGCTCGTTGCGATGGCATGAACCGAACTCCGCCATGCGCAACGGCAGATCGCGGTAAGATTTTAGTCCTTGCTCATAAATCTGAACATGGGCGGGGCAATTCATCGGCTTGATGCCGTATTCCCGAACCTCCTCATGCGCGTGGCCATGGCCAACTTCGACCTTGTACATATTGTCGCCATACATCTGCCAATGGCCCGACGCCTCGAACAGCGACTTCGCGAATAATTGCGGGGTGCGAACCTCGACATAGCCGCCATCCTCCAGCCGCCGCCTAAGATAGGTTTCCAGCGTGCGATAAAGCGTCCAGCCCTTGGGATGCCAGAACACGCTGCCTGCGGCTTCCTCCTGCAGATGGAACAGATCCATCTCGCGGCCCAGGCGACGATGGTCGCGTTTCTCCGCCTCCTCCAGCATATGCAGATAGGCGTCAAGCTCCTTCTGGTCGCGCCAGGCAGTGCCATAGATGCGCTGGAGCATCGGGTTGTTGGAATCGCCGCGCCAATACGCGCCCGCCAGCTTGGTCAGC
>CAJCJC010000491.1 GCA_903970575.1 Alphaproteobacteria bacterium | reverse complement strand
GCTCGACTGGTGGACGGTGGGTTTGCGGGGAATTCTCGCCATCCTGATCGGGTTGTTCGCGCTGTTCATGCCGGGCGTCGCTATCGGCGCGCTGGTTCTGTTGTTCGCGGCCTATATGCTGTTCGACGGAATCATCGCGATCGTGGGCGCGGTGCGCGCGATCAGCCGCCACGGGCATTGGGCGATGCTTTTGCTGGAAGGCGTCGCGGACCTCGCGGCGGCTTCGGTGGCGCTGCTCTGGCCAGCGATCACGGTCATCGTCCTGATTTATCTGATGGCGGGTTGGGCCATCGCGACCGGCCT
The DNA here is from genome assembly GCA_903970575.1 of Alphaproteobacteria bacterium. GTDB lineage: Bacteria > Pseudomonadota > Alphaproteobacteria > BOG-932 > Roseiterribacteraceae > BOG-932. The sequence continues at coordinate 2,215 of CAJCJC010000491.1, read as the reverse complement.
GTTCCTGCTGGTCGCGACGTTGCGTCATCCAAGCCAGCAGGGCCAGTGGGCGATGCGCATCGGCGCCATCGTCTCTCTCGTCTGGGGCGTGTTGCTGCTGTTCGCGCCGCTGATCGGCGCGTTGGTCGTCACCTGGTGGATCGCCGGCTACGCCCTTTTCTTCGGCGGCGCCCTTCTGACGATGGCCTATCGCCTGCACAAGGTTCACGCGCATCACAAGGACGCGCTGCTGCGGGGCGTCTAATCCTCCCCGCGCGGCGGCGCGCCCCTGGCGGCCTTGACGCCGGATCGGCGTTGTTTTCCCTCTAGTCGTTTGAGGGTGGAGGAATAGGTCGGCTTGGTTGGGCGGCGGGGCTTGGGCTTTTCCGTCGCCCGCCGGATCATCGCGATCAGGCGTTCGCGCACGTCCCGCCGGTTCATCTCTTGCGAGCGCGATCCTTGGGACGACAGGACCAAAATCCCGTCCAGGCTGAGGCGGGAGCCGGCGAGTTTCGCGAGCCGCGTTTTTACCGCGTCCGGCAAATTCGGCGAATTGCGCACGTCGAAACGAAGCTCGACAGCCGTCGACGTCTTGTTGACATGCTGGCCGCCGGGCCCGCTCGCGCGGACGAAGCGTTCCTGGATTTCCTCCTCGCCGATGGCGATCTGGTCGGTGACCTGGATCATTGTCCTGAAATTGGAGACCGCTTACCCAGCGACCGCGACCTTCGCGCGGGCCTTCGGCGGCGTCAGCACGATCTCCGACAACGTCTTGGCGCCGAAGCCGGCGGCGCGGCGTTCGTCGGAGACGTCGCCATAGATTGTATTGCGCTGACGCGGGACGCGGCCGATCGAACGGATCAGCGCCTCCATGTCTTCCGGCGGCAATTCCTGGCCATGCTCCGTGCCGGCGGCGCGGGAGATGCTTTCGTTCATCAGCGTGCCGCCGAGATCGTTGGCGCCGGCGTTGAGGCACAGGCGCACGCCCTCGCGGCCGAGCTTTACCCAGGAGACCTGAATGTTGGTCAGGACAGGATGCAGCGCCAGCCGCGCCACGGCGTGCATCAGCACTGTCTCGCGGAAGGTCGGCCCCTTGCGCGCCATGCCCTTCAGATACATCGGCGCCTCCATGTGGACGAAGGGCAGGGGCACGAATTCGGTGAACCCGCCCGTGCGGGCTTGCAGCGCCCGGATGCGCAGAAGATGCCGGGCCCAGTGGCGCGGCCCCTCGATATGGCCGAACATGATGGTCGCGGTGGTGCGGAAGCCGACGTTATGCGCGGTCTCGATCGTATCCAGCCATTGCTGGGTACTGAGCTTGTCGTGGCACAGCACGTCGCGGATTTCGTCGTCCAGGATTTCCGCCGCCGTGCCTGGCAAGGTGCCGAGGCCGGCCTCTTTCAGGCGGATCAGGTAATCCGCGACCGGCAGGCCCAGAGTCGCCGCCCCTTGCTGAATCTCCAGCGAGGAGAAGGCGTGGATATGCATGCCCGGCACGGCCTGCTTCACCGCCCGGCAGAGCGCGATATAGGTCTCGCCGGTGTAATCGGGGTGGATGCCGCCCTGCATGCACACCTCGGTCGCGCCGCGATCCCACGCCTCGACCGCGCGCCGTTGCACCTCTTCAAGGTCCAGATCATAGGGAACGCCGCGCAAAGCCTCATGCGTCTTGCCCTTGGAAAAGGCGCAGAACCGGCATTTGTAGGAGCAGATATTGGTGTAGTTGATGTTGCGGTTTACCGCGTAGGTGACGATGTCGCCGTTCACACGGGCGCGAAGCCTGTCGGCGGCCCAGGTCACCGCCTCGAAATCGACGCCGCGCGCGGCGAACAGGGTTTCGATCTCGCGCTCATCGAGGCCTTGGCCGCTTTCGGCCTTGGCGATGAGGTCCCGGATTTGGGGCGACGCCCCCTCACCCTCCCGCTTGCGCGGGTCCCACCCTCTTCCCGTTGGGGCGAGGATATTGGTCGGCGCGGCTGTTAGGCCCGGCGCCCAGGAATCGTCGCGGCCCCAGCCGGTGGAATCGGAGGCTTGCAGCAGGCGGGGGATCACCGCCTTGTCCTGCCAGCGCGCGTTGTCGGCGACATATCCGGGATAGACCGGCAGCCGCGCCACCAGAATCTTGCCGGCGGCGGCCGTCTCGCGGCGGAGCGCGTCGAGATGCGGCCACGGCGCCTCGGGATTGACATGGTCGACAGTCACCGGGGACACGCCGCCCCAATCGTTGATCCCTGCC
>CAJCJC010000490.1 GCA_903970575.1 Alphaproteobacteria bacterium | reverse complement strand
ATGAAGACGAGCAATATTCCTGCGCGTATTTCACTGAGCCGGACATGACGCTCGAGGATGCGCAGAAAGCCAAGAAACGACATATCGCCGGGAAATTATTGCTTGAGCCCGGAATGCGGGTTCTCGACATCGGGTCCGGCTGGGGCGGCCTTGCGCTGACGCTCGCCGAAACCACAGGCGTGGACGTCACGGGCCTGACCCTTTCGCGCGAACAACTCACCGTAGCGAACGAGCGGGCGCGCCAGCGCGGACTGGCCGATCGCGTCCGATTCCACTTGCGGGATTACCGGGCCGAGACGGGCGTGTACGACCGCATCGTCTCGGTCGGCATGTTCGAGCATGTCGGCGTCAACCATTACGATGCGTACTTCCGGACAGTCAAGAATCTGTTATCGCCAGACGGGGTCATGCTGCTGCATTCGATCGGACGCCTGGACGGCCCGGGCAGAACCAATCCATGGATCAGAAAATACATCTTTCCCGGGGGTTATGCGCCCGCCCTGTCCGAGGTTTTTCCCGCGATCGAACGCGCCGGATTGCTGACGGCGGATACAGAGATTTTGCGCATGCATTATGCACTGACCATCGAGCGCTGGCAGCAGCGCTTCAAGGTAAACCGCGCCGAAATCGCCAAGCTGTACGATGAGCGGTTCTGTCGGATGTGGGAGTTTTATCTGGCGGGCGCGGAGATGGATTTTCGTTATCTGAACCAGATCGTTTTCCAGATTCAGCTCGCCCGGTCGATCAATGCGATCCCGCTAACGAGGGATTATATGTATAAGCGCGCAAGCCAAATTGACGACAAGGAAAAACAATACGATCATATAAGATATTAAAATAACTACCGTAATTCTAAAAGGAATTTGAAAAAACTCTAAATATACACAAATAAAAATAATATAATTCCCTTTAAAAAGTTAATATTATGGCTGTATGACGAAATTCGGCCGTTCGTCCAAAAAAGGGCGTGGCTTTGTTCGCGCATTTGTGCTTTAACCCCGCCATCTTCAAAAAAAAGGTGACGAGCCATGTCTTTTACCGTCGTGAGAACGTTACGGCCGGCTGCTTTCGGCGCTTTTTCCCTCTTGCTTGCCGCAGGCAGCGCGCAAGCGGTCGACATCACGGGCGCGGGCGCGACTTTCCCCAACCCTGTCTATCAAAAATGGGCCGAGGCCTATAAGGCAAAGACCGGCAACGCCGTGAACTACCAATCGGTCGGTTCGGGCGCCGGCATTAAGCAGATCGAGGCGAATACGGTCGATTTCGGCGCCACCGACAAGGCGTTGGAAGAAGACGAGCTGAAGAAGAACGACCTGGTCCAGTTTCCCGCGGTCATCGGCGGCATCGTGCCGATCGTCAACCTGCCGGGCATGAAAGACGGCGAGTTGAAGCTGGATGGCGCGACGCTAGGCGGCATCTATCTCGGCACGATCACGATGTGGGACGACGCGGCGCTCAAGAAGACCAACCCCACCTTGAAACTGCCGCACACGGCCATCACGGTGGTCCATCGCTCGGACGGCTCGGGCACCACCTACAACTTCACCTACTATCTGGGCGCGGTGAACGCGGATTGGCAGGATAAGGTCGGGGCCAACACGGCGGTCGATTGGCCGGTCGGCGTCGGCGGCAAAGGCAATGACGGCGTCGCGGCGCTGGTGCAGCAGACGGCGGGCTCGATCGGCTATGTCGAGATCGCCTACGCGCTGACCAACAAGCTGACCTATACCGACATGATGAATCATGACGGCGTCTATGTCGAACCCAAGCTGTCGGCTTTCCAGGCGGCGGCGGCGAACGCCGATTGGAAGAGCGCGCCCAATTATCGCCTGGTGCTCGCGAACCAGCCGGGCAAGGATAGCTGGCCAATCACGGCGGCGACCTTCATCCTGGTTCATGGCAAGCAGACCGACGCGGAAAAGGGCAAGACTGTCCTGGGTTTCTATGACTGGTCGCTCAAGAACGGTCAGAAGATGGCCGAGGAACTTCTTTATGTTCCCCTGCCGGAGTCACTGGTCAAACAGATCGAGGCCACATGGGCCGCCGATGTGAAAGGTCCGGACGGCAAGCCGCTCTGGCCCTAAATTTTATGGTATTGTAATGTGAATGGGGAAGGATATCCTTCCCCATTTTCACGAATGGCGTTTCCCTGGTTGGGTCGCCAAAAACGTAAGTTAAACAAGGGCCTTTTTATGTCCCAGGCGGCGTTGGAAGCGAACCAGCCGAGAATCGGGGCCCATCCGGGCCGGTTAGGCAACGCCCTGTTCGGCGGATCGGCGTGGATTTTCGCGATCCTGGTGCTGGTTTTGCTGGCTGGGGTCATGATCTCTTTGATCTCCGGCGCCTGGCCGGCCTTCCAGCATTTCGGCGTTTCCTTCATTTGGACCGAGGTCTGGAATCCAAACCGCGCCCGCTATGGGGCGTTGGCGCCGCTTTACGGCACCGTGGTCAGTTCGGTGATCGCGATGGTGATCGGGGTCCCCATCAGCCTTGGCATCGCGATCTTTCTCACCGAGCTTTGTCCGACCTATCTGCGCCGGCCGATCTCCACCGCCGTCGAGTTGCTGGCGGCGGTTCCGAGCATCATTTACGGCATGTGGGGCCTGTTCGCGCTGGTGCCGCTGATGCAGAAATATATCGAGCCGGCGATCATCGGGTCGCTCGGCAACATTCCCCTGATCGGCGATCTTTTCCAGGGGCCGCCCTATGGCATCGGCCTCTTCACCGCGGGGCTGATTCTGTCAGCGATGGTGCTGCCTTATATGGTCTCGATCATGCGGGACGTCTTTGAAACCGTACCGCCGCAGCTGCGCGAATCCGCCTACGGGCTGGGCGCGACCACCTGGGAGGTGATCGGTTCCGTCGTCCTGCCATATAGCCGGGTGGGGGTGATCGGCGCATTCATGCTGGCGCTCGGACGGGCGCTCGGCGAAACGATGGCCGTCACCTTCGTTGTCGGCAATTCCTATCATATCATGAAGTCGATCCTGGCGCCCGGGGCCACGATTTCGTCTTCCCTGGCGAATGAATTCGCCGAGGCCGACGGCTTGCAGCTTTCGTCACTGCTGGCCGAGGGGTTCCTCCTGTTCGTGCTGACCTTCACGGTCATCGGCATGGCGCGGCTGATGCTGCTGCGCCTTCAGCGAAAATACGGGTAATCATGGCAAACTCCGCAAGCGCCACGGCAAGCGTGCGATCGTCGAACGCCATCGTCAGAAGCCGGCTGCGCAAAAACGCCATCATTCGCGCCCTGTCGATCGCGGCAACCGTCGCCGGACTTTCTCTGCTCGCCTGGATTTTGGGCGATCTGTTGTTCAAGGGCTTCAGCACGCTGTCGGTATCGCTCTTCACCATGGACACGCCCCCGCCCGGGAGCGCCGGTGGCCTTGCGAACGCCATCATCGGCAGTCTGCTGATCACTGGAATCGGAATTCTGATCGCGACGCCGATCGGCATTCTCGCCGGAACCTTCCTGATCGAATACGGCCGGGGCAGCACGCTGGCCGAGGTGATAAGGTTCGTAAACGACATGCTGGTCAGCGCGCCGTCGATCATTATCGGCTTGTTCGTCTATCAGGTGATCGTGGCGCCGATGCATCATTTCTCGGCATGGGCCGGCGCCATCGCGCTTGGCATCATTGCGTTGCCGATCATCGTCCGCACCACCCAGGATATGCTTCAGCTCGTTCCCGACGCGCTGCGCGAAGCCGCCTACGCGCTGGGGGCGCCGAAATGGCGCGTTATCGTGGTGGTGAGCTATCGCGCGGCCTTCCAGGGGATGCTGACCGGCGTGCTTCTGGCGATCGCGCGGATCAGCGGCGAAACCGCGCCGTTGCTGTTCACCGCCCTATCGAATCCGGGCCGAACCACCGATATGTCGTCGCCGATGGCAAGTTTGCCGGTTGTGATCTATAACTTCGCGGGTTCGCCCTATGCCGATTGGCAAAATTTGGCCTGGGCCGGCGCCCTGTTAATCACGTTCTCCGTGCTTACCTTGAATATCATCGCTCGCAGCTTTGCGCCAAAGACCAGGAACTAAACCATGAGCGAACCGCATCTGACGCTCCAAACCGCATCCGCGCCGCCGCAAATCCTCGTCGACCCCGCGGCCAATCCGAAGATCGCGGTGCGCGGACTGGATTTTTTCTACCAGACCGGCCATCGCGCGCTGAAGGACATCAACCTCTCTGTCGCCGAACGTTACGTTACCGCCTTTATCGGGCCTTCGGGCTGCGGAAAATCCACCCTTCTGCGCGTCCTTAACCGCATTTACGATCTCTATCCCGGACAGCGCGCGACGGGGCAGGTTCTGCTGGATGGCGAGGATATTCTAAGCCCGCGCTATGACGTCACCCAGCTGCGGGCAAAGGTCGGCATGGTCTTCCAGAAGCCGACGCCCTTTCCGTTGACGATCTGGGACAACATCGCATTCGGCGTCAATCTCTATGAAAAGCTGTCGAAACCCGATCTCGATGCGCGCATCGAATGGGCGCTGCGCAAAGCCGCGATCTGGGAAGAGGTCAAGGACAAGCTGAAGCGGAACGGCGCCAGCCTTTCGGGCGGACAGCAGCAAAGATTGTGCATCGCCCGCGCGATCGCGGTTAAGCCCGAGGTTATCCTGATGGATGAGCCTTGCTCGGCGCTCGACCCCATATCGACGGCCCGGGTCGAGGAACTGATCCTGGAGCTTGCGAACGATTATACGATCGTGCTCGTGACCCATAATATGCAACAGGCGGTCCGCACCGCGGATTTCACCACCTTCATGTATCTGGGAGAGATTATCGAGTTCGGCCAGACCGAGCAGATTTTCTCCAATCCCAAAGAGCAGCGCACCCAGGATTACGTGACGGGCCGATTCGGCTGACGCTTACGCTAATTGGCGGGTCAAACGCCGGACGCCCGAGGCGTCGGCGATAAAGGCTTCGCTGGCGATGCCGACAAAAAGTCCCGTCTCCACCACGCCCACGACCGCGTGAAGATCGGTTTCCAGCCGCATCGGGTCGTCAAGAGCCTCTATCGCGCAATCGACGATATAGTGGCCGCTATCCGTCACGAACGGCGCGCCGCCTGAGCTTTGCCTCAGTCGAACCTCTGGCGCGTAGTCGCGCAATCGGCTGATCGTGACTTCCCATCCAAACGGAATGATCTCCACCGGCAACGCAAAGCCTCCGCCCAGACGGGGCACGAGCTTTGACCCATCGCTGATGACGACCATACGGGCGCTTGCCGAGGCGACAATCTTTTCATGCAGCAGGGCGCCGCCGCCGCCCTTGATCAAATCCAGCGACCCCGTCGCGATTTCATCGGCGCCATCGATCGTAATGTCGATTTTGGGCTGTTCCGAGAAACCGACGATCGTGATGCCCTCGGCCAGGGCATGCGCGCGCGTCGCCTCAGACGTGGGAATCGCGACGATGTTCAGCCCCTCGCGCACCCGCTCCCCCAAAATGGAGATCAGATACGCGGCCGTCGTGCCTGTTCCCAGCCCGACCACCATCTCGTCCTCGACGAGATGCGACGCCGCCTCGGCCGCCGCCTTCTTCCATGCATCTTTTTCCGAGAGAGCCATCGCGATCCATTATTTTGTCGGAAGAAAAGCTTTTCGGCCACGGCCTGAGGAAACACAAGCTTTGGATGTTTACCCCGCCAGCGCCGCGCGGATGGCCGCCGACACCCTGGCCAGACCGGACTCCACATCGTTGCCCAAATGCACCCTGAGCGCGCGACGGCCACGCTCGGCCAACACGTCGAAATCGCCGCGCGCCTCCGCCGCCTTTACCGTGCCGAAGTTATAGCGATGACCCGGAACCGCGATGTCCTTGGCGTCGTCGCAGGTGATCTGCAGAAAAACGCCCGAATTGGGGCCGCCCTTATAGGCCTGCCCAGTCGAGTGCAGAAAGCGGGGGCCGAAACCGACGCAGGTTGCGACGTGCTTCCCGTCGCGGATTTCCCGACGCAGAACGGTCATGGCGTCGATATGCGCCTGGGTTCGATCGATATAGGCAAGCAGCGCGCAATAATCCCCCTGCCCAAGACGCCCGATCTGGGCGGCGATGACGCCGTCCAAAGTCAGGACCGCAGCGGCCGAGCGAAGCGCTTCGGCGTTCGCCGGGTCGGCGTAGAGCTGGACGCCGCCATCTTCGAGGAAGGGATGCTCGGGTGGAAGCGAACCGGTTTTCTCATACGCGTCGGTCAGCGCGCGCGTCTTGATCTTGCTGGATTCAACATCCGGCTGATCGAATGGGTCGATGCCCAAAATGGCGCCCGCGGTCGCGATCGCGACCTCCCACCGGAAAAACTCCTGACCGATGAGTTCGGGACGGGCGATCGTAATTCGGATCACCGGCTGGCCCGCGGCCTCCAGCGCATCGATCGCCGAATCCTGCGCCGGGTCCGCGGCGGCGGCGAGCCGCAGATACGCAAAGACGCGATCCTGGCCGTAGACCTCCGGCGCGCCAAGCGGCTCGGAGTCGACGGGTATCAGGCCCTTGCCGTTCTTGCCGGTCGATTCCGCGATAAGCTGCTCAAGCCACGCGCCGATATCCGCGATGGCGGGAGACGCGACGATCGTGACCTTGTCGCGGCCGAGCCGGCCCAGCGTCCCAAGCGCGCAGCCGAGCTGAACGCCGGGATTGACGTCCGGCGGCGAGCCCGCACCGCAGGACAGCAGCATCGGGACGGTATCCGCCAGGAACGCGCGGACATCGATGCCCATCGCCGCGGCAGGTACGGTTCCGAAATGCGACAGCACCGAATAGCGCCCGCCGATTTCGGGGTCGCCTAAGAATAGCCGGCGGAAACCTTCCTGATTGGCCACGGTTTCCATTTTCGAGCCGGGGTCGGTCACAGCGACGAAACGACTGGCTGCCTTATCGGCGCCAACCGCATCCACGGCGCGGGCGAAGAAATATTGCTTAAGGATATTGGGCTCCAGCGTCGTGCCCGATTTGCTGGAAACGATGAACAATGTGCGGGCGAGATCGACCTCGTTCGCGAAGGATTCGATCTGCGCCGGATCGGTCGAATCGAGAACATGAAGCGTCGGGAACCCAGGCTGGGGGCCAAACGTGCGGGCCAAAACCTCCGGCCCCAGACTCGACCCGCCCATGCCGAGCAAGAGCACGTCCGTGAAGCCTTCACGCTCGATATCCGCCTGAAACGCCTCGAGCGCCGGTACGGAGTCTTGCTGCGCGCCAACGATGTCGAGCCAGTCAAGCCACTTCGCCTCATCGGCGCCTGTCCAGAGCGAGGCGTCGCGCGCCCAAAGCCTGCGCACCTTGCCGCCGCTTCGCCAATCCTCGATCGAGGCCGCCACCGCGTCCTTGTCGCCCCCCAGCGCCAAAACCATTCCGTTGAGACGGTCACCCAGAACGCTGGCGCGCTTGCTTTCGACGGCGGCGTAGAGCTTGTCGGCGGCGTCGGCGAAAAGTTTGACGCCGTCCGCGACCAATTCGGTCGTCACGGAGGTGATATCCAGCCCCAGGCGTTCCGCCTCGGCCAGAACATGCCGGGCTTCGTCCAGCCCCTGGGTTAAACGATCGTCCGGCTTTCCATGATCGCGAAACGCATCCATCGTCGGGACAGGCATGGTGTTCACGGTGTCTCGGCCGATCAGTTGCTCGACATAGAGAACGTCGCTGAACGCCTTATTCTTGGTTCCGGTCGACGCCCAGAGCAGTCGCTGGGGCTTGGCGCCCTTAGCGGCCAGCGCTTTCCAGCGGTCGCTTTCGACCATCGCCTGGTACTGCACGTAAGCGAGTTTGGCGTTCGCGATGGCGACCCTGCCGTCAAGCGACCTTAGCGCCTCCGCATCGGCGCTGTCGGCATGAGGCAGTTTTTCGGCGATCCTCTTTTCGATCGCGGTATCGATGCGGCTGACGAAAAAACTGGCGACGCTCGCAACGCGCGCGATATCGCCCCCGTTGGCCGAGAGCGCTTCGAGACCGGACATATAGGCGTCGGCCACCGCCTCATAGGATTCTATGGAGAAAAGCAGCGTCACGTTAATGTTGACGCCTTCGGAGATCAATTGCCGGATGGCCGGCGTGCCGGCCTCGGTTCCGGGAACCTTCACCATCAGATTCGGGCGATCGACTTCTTTCCACAGATGCCGGGCCTCGGCGATCGTTTCCTCGGTCCGCAGCGCCAAATAAGGCGAAACTTCCAGGCTGATATAGCCGTCCACGCCGCCCGTGCGATCGTAAACCGGTTTCAGGATATCCGCGGCGCGCCGAATGTCCTCTATCGCCAAGCGTTCGAACAGCCGGGTGGCGTCGAGATCGCCGCCGCTTAGAGTTTCCTTTACCCCGGCGTCGTATTCGGTGCTGCCGCCAATGGCCTTTTCGAAGATCGACGGGTTGGACGTGACCCCAACCACACCATCATTCTCGATCAAATGCTTCAGGCCGCCATTCGCCAGCAGGTCTCGGCGCACATAATCGAGCCATACCGACTGGCCATAATCCTGAAGCGCCTGGAGCGGATTCATCGTCGATCTTTCCCGGTTGATCGCCCCGACATCGAGATCGTTTCCGCCGGTTCAAGGCGGTTCAAGCACGAAGCCGGGCGCGAAAGCAATCATCGACTGGCGCCTGTGGATATTTCCGATACAAACTCGATTGCAAGGCTCGATTGCATGGAAAGCACGCGGGCATGCGCGTCATAGGCCAGTCCCGATCAGGAACAGGGTACAGCTATCGCAGGTTCCGGGCCAGCCGCCCCAGACCCAGGGCGGCGATCGGGATGCGCCTTATCGTGCGCCGCGGCCTATCTTTCTATATAATCCGAGACCCGGATACGGCCGGCGATAATGTCCTGAGCGACCGCGTTGACCCGCTTTTCCATCGCGGGGCTGATGAGGGCGCGATTATTGTCATCGAGCGCCCAACCGACCGCGCCGTTGGCGAGCCCCAGATTGATGGGGCCGGCGGTCCAGGTTCCGTCCTTGGCCGACAGGAAAGCCTTCTCAACCACGACATCGACACGCTTCACCATCGAGGTCAGCATGGTCCCGGGAAACAAGCCGTTCTGATTGGTGTCGACCCCGATCGCCAAGGTTCCCGCTTCCTTTGCCGCCTTGTAGACGCCGACTCCGCTCGCGCCGGCCGCGGCGTAAATGACATCGGCGCCGTCATGAATTTCATGGCGGGCCAAAGCCTCGGCCTTCGTCGGATCGTCCCAGGCCTGGGCGTCGACGCCCACGTGATCCTCCACAACCTCGATATGCGGATTAACCCTGAGCGCGCCGAGCTTGTAGCCGGCGGCGAATTTACGGATCAGCGGCATATCGATGCCACCGATAAAACCGATTTTCCCTGTCTTCGACGCCATGGCCGCGACCATGCCCACCAAATAGGACCCCTCTTGTTCCCGCATGGTGACGGTCTGAATATTAGGACCCATGGCGTCGCCGTCGATCACAGTGAATTCCGTATTCGGAAAATCCTTGGCGACGGTTTCAACCGGCGCGGAATAGGCGTATCCGACGGCGACGATAATGGTGGCGCCCTGCCCCGCGACCTGACGCAAGGCGGCCTCGTGATCGACGGTCTTGGACACATCGGCGCTGAGATAGTCGATGCCAGTTTCGGCCTTGAACCGCTCGGCGCCCTCGGCCGCGGCCTGATTGAACGCATGATCGTCGCGACCGCCCTCGTCGAAGACGATGGCGGGCTTGAAGTCCGCCGCGCGCGCCGGGGGCGCCATGGTCGCGGCGAGCGCGATCAATCCGAAAACACATCCGGCAAGTCCTGATAGTCGCATTTTGTTATCCTGCTCGAAGGTCGACGCGGTAGAGATCGAAGCCGTTATCGCCGGGGCCGAGAAGCGCCACGCGGGTTTGTCCGACATCACGCGACTTCGCCATGGGCGAGGTCTGGAAGCGCACATCCACCGGCGCGTCGATCGGCGCCAAGCGCCAATTCGCCTCCACCGACGGGGTGATTTCCTTTACCTGGCGAATATAGTCGGCGATGAGATTTGGGAGGATGTCGGGCGTGGCCAGAACGACATTGGCGCCGTCGAGCCCCGGAAACGAACCGCCGCCGCTCGCGCGGTAGCTGTTGGTCGCGACGATGAAGATGGCGTCGTCGGCGACCGGTTTTCCGTCATAAGCCAGATTCCGGATACGGCGCGCATTCGGCGCGACGACATGGCCCGACCGGTCATAGCGGGGCGGGACAGTCACGTCGATCTCATAGGTGACGCCGGAGATCATGTCGCGGTTATAGACCGCGCCGTCGCCGACCAGCATTTGCGGCGCGGCGTTGGCCGGATCGATCCGATTATAGAGAATGGCCGACATCTCCAGCCATTCGCGCAGTCCGGCGCCCGTCACGCGCACCGCCTGAAGCGTGTTGGGATAGACATAGAGATCCGCGACGTTCTTGATCGCGATCGCCCCTACCTGGATATCGGTGTAGTAATCGGGTCCGGGGGCGCCGCCGGCGCGAAACGGCGCGACGGCCGACAGCACGGGCAAATCGCCGTATTCCCCGCCATGGAGCGATTTTTCGACCGCGAGACGCTGCACGGCGGCGACGATCGCGCTGGCGGGATCGGGTTCGACAATGGCGAAGAAGGTGTCGATCGGCCCTGTCGTCCGCCCGATCGGCTGGCGGATATAAACCAGGGTACGCTCATGATCGGGGGCCACGAGCGCCGTCAAATCGGGATCGGACGCGACAATGGGCGTTGTCTTGCCATGATCCCGCGTGGAAATCGGCCGCGCCTCGGACGTCGCCGTGACCACCCGCCAGGCGCCGCCCGCCTGCCGGAGCTCAAGATCGATCACACCCAGATGGCTGCCATAGAATCCTGGCATCACGGCGGGATGGGCATGGATGCGCCCTTGCGCCAAATCCGCGTCCGGCATGCCCGCATAGGCGGGATCGGGGAAGACCCTATGCTGGTGGCCGGTAATGACCGCGTCGAGCGCGCCGTCCGCCGTCAGATAGTAACCGGCGTTCTCGTCCATGCCGTG
>CAJCJC010000489.1 GCA_903970575.1 Alphaproteobacteria bacterium | reverse complement strand
GGCGGCCTGTTCTTCGGCCTGCTGGTCATCAGCGGCGGAACGGTGAGCGCCGACGTGGCGGACGAGCATGAGGTCAACAGCGGCAAGCCGCAGCAAGGCCTGGTCCAGGGCATCTTGTTCTTCGCCATCAAACTCGCCAGCGGCCTCGCCAACCTGATTGGCGGCGTGATCCTGGACGTGATCCATTTCCCGATAGGCGCGAAGGCCAGCGACATTCCGCCGGTTACCGTTGATCGGCTGGCGATCGCGATCATCGTCATCCTGGTCGTCCCCGGCGTATCCCTAACTGCGTTCGTCAGCCTCTACGATATCTCGCGGGACAAGCAGCGGCGGATCACCCACCTGCTGGGCATTCAAAAAGCGGGATATGCGTGATGGAGCTGGGTCTGGCGGGTAGAGCGGCCTTGATCACGGGCGCCAGCAAGGGAATCGGCGCCGCCGCCGCGCGTTGCCTCGCCGCCGAGGGCGCGTCGATCACGCTCGCGGCCAGATCGGAGGATCGTCTCGCAGCGCTCGCGGCCGAGCTGTCGGCCGACTTCACGGGAAGTTTCGGAACTTGGGCCGGCGATCTCCGCGCGACCGAAAGCGCCCAGGCCGCCGTGGATTCGGCGCTGAACCGTCATGGCCGCATCGACATTCTTGTCGCCTCGGCCGGGGCCTCGCAGGGCGGCGTCTTTTGGGAAATCTCCGACCAGGTCTGGGCGGACAGTCTCGATCTTAAATTCATGGCCACGATCCGCATGTTGAGAGCCGTGCTGCCGATCATGCGGGCGCAGGGCTATGGCCGCATCGTCGTCGTGGTCGGCAATACCGGTCGCCAGCCATCGCCGCGCCTTTTGCCCGGCGCCGCGGCCAACGCCGCCTTGCTGGCCGTGATCAAGGGTCTTGCGGACGAGGTCGCGGCCGATGGGGTCGTGATTAACGCCGTCAATCCGGGCCCAACCCGCACGGAGCGCTGGTCCGGCCTGATGCAGGCGGCGGCGGCGCGCCGGAATACCGATGTGGTGTCGGTCGAAGACGAGTATATCAAGGATATTCCCATGGGCCGGCTGGGCGAGCCCGAGGAAATCGCCCGCCTGATCGCCTTCCTGGCGTCGGACGCCGCCGGCAACATGACTGGAACCGCGATCACCGCCGACGGCGGATGGACCCGCGCGTCGCCGTAAGCGATCAGCCGTCGAACACGGCCGCGTCCCCAGGCGGTGGCGCCGGACGGCCAAGGATCATATCCGCCGCCTTTTCCGCGATCATGATCGTGGGCGCATTGGTGTTGCCGCCAACGATGCTCGGCATCACGGAGGCGTCGACGACGCGCAAACCCTCAACGCCTTGCAGCTTCAACGTCTCGTCGACCACCGCCATGGCGTCGCCGCGCGTTCCCATCCCGCAGGTGCCGACCGGGTGATAGATCGTCTCGGCGTTATCCCGGCTCCACGCATCCAGCGCATCGTCGGATTGCACGTCCGGGCCGGGTTCGTGCTCAGCGATCCGATAGGGCGCGAGCGCGGGCTGCATGCCCACGCGTCGCGCGAGCCTGAGCCCATCGCGCAGCGTGCGGCGGTCGTTCTCCGTGGCGAGGAAGTTCGGGCGAATGACGGGATCGTCGAATGGATCCGACGAGCGGATCGAGACCTCGCCCCGGCTTTCGGGGCGGAGCGGCGCAACCGCGATCGAGAACCCGTCATGCGGCGCGAGGGTTTTGTCCCGACGATTCATGATGGCGAGAATGCCGTGTATCTGGATATCCGGCCGGTCGAGTTCCGGCCGGGTGCGCACGAAACCGCCCGCCTCCAGCGAATTCTCGGCCCCCAGCCCCGTCCGCCTCAGCATATACTCCAGTCCAATGGTCACCCGTCGATAGCCTTTGGTCCGGGAATAGAGCGTGATCGGCTTGGGGCAGGTGAAGGTGACCGGCACATCCAAATGATCCTGCAAATTCTTGCCCACGCCGCGCAATTCGTGGACAACCGCGATGCCATGCCCGACCAGAGTTTCGGGATCGCCAACGCCCGACAGCATCAGCAGTTGCGGCGATTGCAGGGCGCCGGCGCAGAGAATGACTTCGCGCCCCGCTATCGCGCGCCGCGCGACCCGATCTCCTTGAGTGTATTCGACGCCGACCGCCCGCCGCCCTTCGAACAGGATTCGCGAAAGATGCGCGCCGGTCTCGGCGCGGAGATTGGACCGGCTCAGCGCCGGCTTCAGATACCCGGCGAGCGCGCCCCAGCGTCGCCCATCCCGGATATTGACCTGATATCGCCCGAACCCCTCCTGGCGATAGCCGTTGAAATCCTCCGTCAGATGATAGCCGGCCTGGCCCCCGGCCTCGATCATCGCCGCGTAGATCGGATTTCTGGACCTGCCCCAGGCCACGTGCAGCGGCCCATCGCCGCCGTGATAGGAATCGGCTCCCCCTTCGAATTGCTCCGCCCGGCGGAAGTAAGGCAGCACGTCGGCATAGGACCAGCCCGCCAGCCCCAGTTGGCGCCAGTGATTGTAATCGCCCGCATGGCCGCGAATATAGATCATCCCATTGATCGATGACGTTCCGCCTAGGCCCTTGCCGCGCGGCCAGAACAGCCTGCGGCCGCCGAGGCCGGGAACCGGCTCGGTCTCGAAACCCCAGTTATGGCGGCTGCGCGCTTTGATCAATTCGCCGATGCCCGCCGGCATGCGGATCAGGAAATCGTCGTTCTTTCCGCCTGCCTCCAACAGCAGAACGCGATGCTTGCCATCCTCGGTCAGCCGGTTGGCCAGCACGCATCCCGCCGATCCCGCGCCGACGATGATGAAATCGTATCGGCCCTCGTCCCGCTCTGGCCGCGATCCCGAGGTAGTGGCGTTGTATTTCCAGGGCATGATCACGATAGGTAAGGGTGACGATACGGCGTCCGGCGACGTGCCGGCGCGGATCGATCACTAACACGTCTGGCGCTGAATCCGCAGCCCGCGAGAGCGCCTAGGTCGGGGAACATCATGAACAATCGAACCGCGCTGCTCGATGTAACCCAGATGGGCGAGGCCGATCGTTTGTCGGTGGAGGCCGGAATCCCCATGATCGACCTCATGGAAAACGCGGGCCGCGCCGTCTCCGACGCGATCCGCAGGCGCTGGACCGCCCGCCCAGTCATCGTGCTGTGCGGTCCCGGCAATAATGGCGGCGATGGATTTGTGACCGCGCGCCATCTGGCCGAAAGCGGGTGGCCGGTGCGCGTGGCCCTGCTGGGCGACATCGCCCGGCTGAAGGGCGAGGCGCGGACCAACGCCGACCGCTGGACCGGTCCTATCGAGCCGCTCGTTCCCGATTGCCTGGACGGCGCGGCGCTGGTCGTGGACGCCATCTTCGGCGCCGGACTCAGCCGCCCGCTCGAAGGCCCCGCCGCCGACACGCTCAAAAGCGCCGCTTCCCGCGGACTACCATTGGCCGCCGTCGACGTCCCCAGCGGCGTGATGGGCGACAGCGGCGCGGTCGAGGGCGCGGTGGCCGCTGAATTGACGGTGACCTTCTTTCGTAAAAAGCCCGGCCATCTGCTGCTCCCAGGCCGATCGCTCTGCGGCGACATAATCGTGGCCGATATCGGAACCCCGGAGAGCGTGCTCGACCGAATCGCCCGCAGCACGTTCGAGAACGACCCCGCGCTGTGGCGCGCCCAGATGCCGAAACCCGGCGACGGCGGCAACAAGTATACGCGCGGCCACGCCCTGATCCTCGGCGGCTATCCTATGACCGGCGCGGCGCGGATGACGGCGCGCGCCGCAGCGCGCGCCGGGGCCGGGCTGACCACCATCGCCGTTCCGGAAGTGGCCCTGCCCATCTACGCCGCCGCGTTGACCAGCATCATGGTTCAACCAATGGCAAACGCGGCGGATTTCGAGCGCCTGCTCTGCGACCACCGGATATCGGCCTTCCTGATCGGTCCCGGCGCCGGCGTGGGCGAGGAAACTCGAAACCGGGCGGTTTCCATGCTGGCCACGGGCCGCGCGACGCTAATCGACGCGGATGCGATCACATCGTTCAAGGACTGCCCGCAGTCACTGGAGCAGGCGATCGTAGGCCCCTGCGTTCTGACGCCCCATGACGGCGAATTCCGCAGGCTGTTCGACCCTGGCGGCGACAAGCTCTTCCGCACCCGCGCGGCGGCGCGGCTGAGCGGCGCGATCATCGTCCTGAAGGGAAGCGACACTGTGATCGCCGCCCCCGATGGCCGCGCCATCGTCAACGCCAACGCGCCGCCGACCCTGGCCACCGCCGGGTCCGGCGACGTTCTGGGCGGCATCATCCTGGGCCTGCTCGCCCAGGGCATGGACGCCTTCCTCGCCGCCGCGGCAGGCGTCTGGCTCCACGGCGCCGCCGCCACCGCATTCGGCCCCGGCCTGCTGGCGGAAGATTTGCCGGATTTGCTACCGGGGGTTCTGCGGGAGTTGTGGGGCGGACATTAGGCGGCCTAAGCGGGAAGCTTCCGACTGGGCATCGCCCTTTTAGGGCGACCGGATTTTCATGACCTCGCAAAGTCCAGGAGCGGCGCGATATCATGCCGATCCGCGGCGTGCAGCGCGGCGATATAACGCCTTCTGAGGTCCCCGGATCGCGCAAACTTTCCCTGTCCCACGTGAACCGGCGGCCGCCCAGCCCTATCACCTGCAGATCGGCCATGAGGCGAGCGCGGCGCCCGTTGCCGTTGGGAAAGGGATGAATGAAAGTAAGCCGATGATGGAAGCGGAGGGCGATCTCATCCGGCGGGTAGACGTCTCTTTCGATCCAGAGTTCCACGTCGTCTAGAAGCACGCGCATCTCCATCGCGATCTTCCAGGGGTGAATTCCGATATTGCGTTCGGTGGCGCGATATTTCCCCGCCCATCTCCAGACGTCCCCGAACATGCGTCGATGAAGGTCCTTGATGAATTTTTCATCGCGTAAATCCTTCGTGCGCCGACGCTCCGCCCATTCTTGGCCTCGTGCGACATTCTCCTGCTCGACGGCGTTCAGCTCACTTTCTGGTCCGAGGCTAGGGGAACCGGTCGATCTCAGATCGGAATTTCATGCGGATCGACCGGCGTTCCTATCAGGCTGCGTCGTCTGGTTTTGGCATGATACCCACCGCGATGGCCGCGCCGTAAGCTTGTCCAACGAAGTCCATGATGTCATTTGACGAGTTTGACGCAGCCGCAAAGGCAGGCTGCTCATGCGTCTCGCGCGCCACGGTCCTCATCTTGCGAGTCAGCGCAGGGTCACCTCCCGTTGCCTCGAACACCTTGCCCATCCAACGCCGGGCAAGGTCCATCGCTTCGGGCGAGGAAGGATCGCCGGACTTCATTAGCCGGGTGGCCTCGCCGTACAACGCTTCCCAATCGGCATCGGCCTTGTCCATGCCCCCATAGCCGTTGGCGGCGAGGGTCGCCTGGTCGGTCGGGGAAAAGTGTTTGGCGGCGACCGCCTGATAGGCGGCGGCCAGATCGTCGTTGCGCTTGTCGGTCATCGCGGTTTCCTTGGTAAGGTTCATCAAATCGTCCGAGGAAAGGCTGCCGTGCTCGGCGAGCTTGGCTCGCGCCGCCGACAGCAGCCGGAGCGCCTGGTCGACTCGCTTCGCTTCCTGGCGCAACACCTGCTCGTGCAGCTCCAGGAAAGTCGCCAAATCGGGAAGACCGCCGGAGAGGAGTTCGGCGATCCGGCTGAGCGGAAAGCCGAAGCTCTTGAGGGCGATCACTTGGTGCAGGCGTCCGATCTGTTCGGGTCCGTAGACCCGCCAGCCGGCTGGTGTCCGCTCGGCTCGGAGCAAGCCGTGCGCCTCGTACAGCCGCAATGCCTTCCCGCTCACCGCTAACCGGCGAGCGACTTCAGCAGAGCGGAGGTAAGGTCCAGATTTCGCCAATGTGCCGTCCTTTCTCGAACGAACCGCCTTATCCGGCCTGCCCCAAGGGCCGGTGCAAGTGAAATCGGCGGACGTCTTCATAGCGGGGGTTCCTCGCCAAAAGCGGCCCGTCTCCAAACCACCATTCACCTGCATA
Organism: Alphaproteobacteria bacterium; assembly: GCA_903970575.1. GTDB lineage: Bacteria > Pseudomonadota > Alphaproteobacteria > BOG-932 > Roseiterribacteraceae > BOG-932. Next base: position 3,784 of record CAJCJC010000489.1, on the reverse strand, counting down.
TGGTTATCGGTTGGTCGCGCGGTAATGACTACCCATGCGCGCGTTATCGGTGGAATAGTAAACGGGCGCGAAGCAAGTGGCCGATGCGCCGGCCACGCTCAATGGCGCCAAGGAAAATCGCATGCAATCTCCTCAAACGACTGACCGCGCTCCCGAAACCGCCACGGAATCCGCCCCGACCTTGATCCGCGTCGCGGGAAAGGTGACGCAGATTATGTTCGCCACGGAAAACGATCTGCGCCCCTTCGTGTCCGACGCGTTCGAGCTGGTGGACAGCCACCGCGCCTTCGCCAAGGTTTTCGAGCTGAAATTCGGCCCGGTCGATCGGCCGTTTCTCCCGCCCGCGTTCAGCCAGTATCGCCAGGTCAGCCTCGCGGTCATGGGCGGGCCGCGCGGCCTCGAACCGCGCCATATCAACCTCTTGATGTGGGAGGAACGCGGCTGGTCGATGGGCTATGGCGGCGGCCTTTGGCACAAGAAGCTGGCCGATATCGAGGTCACCGCGCTGTATCCTGTTGAAGAGCGCTATCGCGATCCGGCCGACCCCGTCCCCTTCATGGTCGACGTATCGACCTATGGCAGCCCGCTAATGCATTTCGAAGGCGCGCTCGACGGCGTGGCTCGCGTGGAGCCGCCGCCGATCAACGGATTTTATTTCGGCGGCCGCGATGGCGGAGACGTTTACTGCCTGCCTCTGCGCGACGCGTATCTGGGCGACCCCTGGCATGGCCATGGAACGCTCAAATTCTGGCGCAGCCCCGACGAATACCCCACCCCAACGCCGGGCGACTGGCGCGCCTCATCGTTCGGCGCCGTAAAGGTCGAGGGTTTCTGCGTCCAGGACGTCACGTTCATGCGCGAATACGGCGACTTGATCACGATCAAACAAACGGGGGCCTGAAGGCGCCATGCTCGGCGCGCCTCCGCCAGCCCTGCATTCGCGTTTCCTAGTCTCCTGGGCGCGACGGCGCACGTGACGGGAATAACCGGGCTGGCGGTCAACGGTTCAAAAGCGCGGCGATTCCATCCGGCGCCCCCTCCGAAGCAAGCTCTTGTCCGTTCAGCCTGTCCGCCGAATAATCGGAGGCAGGCGGTATGCAGGGCATGACCCGCATAACGGCGGACGCGTTTGCCACCGGCGGAGGTTGGCCAAGCAGACTTCGGCGATTGAGCTCATCCGCCGGCATCTCGACAGGGAGGTCGGCGTAAACGGCGAGCGGCCCGGACGGCGTCGCGTAAGGGCGCAGTTGCGGCGCCACCGAAGACAGGTACAAGATGGTTTCCCGAGGCAACGGCGCGCCGGCGATCAGGCAGGCTTCAAGCATATGCGGGCCGGCGTTATAAGCGGCGAGAAAGCTTGGAAAGCCATATGCGTCGTACATCTCACGGATATAGGCCGCGCCCGCCAGGATATTGTCGTGCGGATCATACGGGTCGCCGCCCAGGCCATAGCGGTCGCGCAAGATCGCGTAGGTATCGGGCATGACCTGCATCAATCCCATCGCGCCGACCGGCGAGGTGGTGGGCACGCCACCCTGAAACTGAGCGCCACCGGATTCCTGGCGCATGACCGCGCGGATCCAGGCCTGCGGAACGCCGAAACGCGCGGACGCCTCAAGGATATACGGCCCCCAGGGGTCGCTCGCGGAGCCCGGCGGCGGGGCGTAGCGGAGCGCCGGCCGATATGTGGGTCGACTCGAGCCATAATGCGCGTTGGAGGCGGAACGCCGCGTCGCGCATCCGGTCGACGCAACGCAAAGAACCAGCGCCAAGAGACACGCAATGCGGGTGGCGCCAGCGCCGCATCCATCATTACAGACAGCCATCGGCCCCTCTCTTGGTCGCGATATGACAACCGCCGCCGCAACGTTGCGCGCTAAAATGCGACAAGGAGGTCATCCGCTCAAGATCGCCGAGGCAAGCGTCGAGAGAGTTTAATTTTATTGCGCGGTCGAAGGGATTTTTTTCTTGGCAGGCTATTAATTCGCTACGGTGGGGGATAATTAATTTCAAAATGCACCACTGAGGGAAGTCTGCTCGTGTTTCATCAGCTTCTGACGCCTGTCGGCGATAATCTCTTCCTGTCCTTCCTGGTCGCGGCGTTGCCGATCCTGACGGTGTTGGTGCTGCTGGGGCTTTTGCGGCGGCCTGGGTGGCAGGCGGCATTGGCCGGTTTGATCGTCGGGCTGATCGTCGCGGTCACGGCTTGGCAATTGCCGGTGGGCCTGGCGCTTGACGCCGCGGTCAACGGCATGGTCTTCGCGCTGTGGCCGGTCATGTGGATCGTGCTGAACGCTCTGCTTCTCTACAATATCGCGGTCGTAAGCGGACGCTTTGACGCGTTCCGCGACTGGATCATCGCGTATCTGCCCAACGATCGCCGGGTTGTGCTGGTGGTTGTCGGGTTCTGCTTCGGGGCGTTGCTGGAGGGCGTGTCGGGCTTCGGCACGCCGGTCGCGATCACCAGCGCCCTTTTGATTCTTGTGGGCTATCCACCGATCGAGGCGCTGGCCTTCGTGCTGATCTTCAACACCGCGCCGGTGGCGTTCGGCGCGCTGGGCGCGCCCGTCACGGTGCTGGGCGCGGTCACGGGCCTGCCGGCCGCGACCTTGGGCGCGATGATCGGGCGGCAGCTTCCCGTCATGGCGCTGATCCTGCCATTCTATGTCATGGCGCTCTATGGCGGCCGGCGCTCGGTCGCGGCGCTGTGGCCGATGCTTTTGGTGGCGGGCGGAAGCTTCGCCGTATCGCAGTTCATCGCGTCTAATTTCATCGATTACGCTTTGACCGACGTGCTGGCCTCGCTGGGCTCTCTGGCGGTGACGCTCCTGTTCCTGCGCGTCTGGAAACCGGCGCCGGATCCCGCGTTCATGATCACGGCGCCGCTGGCGAGCCAGCGCACCGGCGCCAAGGTCGCCGCTTGGCAGGGTTGGGTCCCGTGGCTCCTGGTTTCCGCCGTCGTGATCCTGTGGACTTCCTTCAAGGTCGCCGGCGTGGGGCAGACCGCGATCAATTGGCCCGGCCTGCATAACGCCATCGCGATCACGCTTTACAATGACAAACCCTATGCGGCGATCTGGAGCTTTCAGCCGCTCGCGACCGGCACCGCGATCCTGCTGTCGGCGATTCTGACCGCGCTGATCTTTCGGGTGTCGCCGTCGGCCTTCTTCGGCTGCATCGGGCGGACGATCAAGCAGGCATGGCTCGCGGTCTTGACCGTGATGTTCATCGTTGGCCTCGCCTATCTCATGAACTATGCCGGGCTCGCCTATACGCTGGGCAAGGCAGCCGCGTCGGCGGGGCAGGCTTTCGTGCTGCTATCGCCCTTCCTTGGATGGATCGCGGTGTTCCTGTCCGGCAGCGATACCTCCGGCAACGCGTTGTTTGGAAATTTGCAAGTGGTCGCCGCCCGACAGTTGGGGCTAAGCCCGGTGCTGTTCGCGGCGACCAACTCCTCGGGCGGCGTGATGGGCAAGATGATCTCACCCCAGAATATCGCGACCGGCGTCGCGGTGACGGATTTGAAGGGCCGCGAGGGCGTCGTGTTCGCCCGCACCTTCTGGCACAGCGTCATCCTCACCTTGATCCTCGGGTTGCTCGTCGCGCTGGAGCAATATGTGATCCCCGGAATTATTCCCGGCGGTTGACCTTGATTGGAAGTGCGTGGCGAACGGGTCAGTTCGTCGGAACCGACCCATCCGAACTCGTCGGATGCTCCGTCGTGATCGGGATGACATGCAGGAAGGACGTATCGTCTTCGATCTGATCCCCCTGAGGCAGCTTG
>CAJCJC010000488.1 GCA_903970575.1 Alphaproteobacteria bacterium | reverse complement strand
GTGCCGTGCTGCTCGACAAGCACGCGGACGAGCCGATGTTCCCGTCATCAATGACCAAGATGATGACCGCCTATATCGTCTTCGACAAGTTGCAGAAGGGTGAGTTGAACCTGACCGATACCTTCCCGGTCAGCGAGAACGCCTGGCGCAAGGGCGGGGCGGTCAGCGACAGCTCGACCATGTTCCTCGACGTCCATAGCCGCGCATCGGTTGGCGATCTGATCCAGGGCGTGGTGGTTCAATCGGGCAACGATGCGTGTATCACGCTGGCGGAGGGGATCAGCGGCAGCGAGGAAGCCTTTGTCGACGAGATGAACAAGCGCGCCAAGGAAATGGGCATGACCCATACCCATTTCCGTAATTCGACTGGTTACCCCGATCCGGAGCATTACAGCTCCGCCCATGATCTGGCGATCCTGGCCGAACACACGATCAACGATCATCCGGAATTCTATAAATATTACTCCGAGATCGAGTTCACCTATAACGGCCACCGTCAGGGCAATCGCAATCCGCTGCTTTATCGGGGTATCGGCGCCGATGGACTCAAAACCGGTCACACCGAGGCATCGGGTTTCGGGCTTACAGGCTCGGCGATTCATGACGGACGGCGCGTGATCATCGTCATCAATGGTCTGCCGACGATGAAGGCGCGCGCGGCCGAGTCCGAGCGGCTGATGGATTGGGCCTTCCGTGAATTCCAGGATGTCGCGCTGTTCAAGGCAGGTGATATGGTTGACCAGGCTCCCGTCTGGCTGGGCGAGGCGAAAACCGTGAAGCTGGTTACATCACAGGCATTGACGGTCACGCTGCCGCGCCGCGCGCGCCAGAATATGACCGTGGTTGCGAGCTATAACGAGCCGATCCCGGCACCGATCAAGGCGGGCGATATCGTTGGCAAGTTGAAAATCACAGCACCTGGCGTGGCGCCGGTCGAAGTGCCGCTCGCGGCCTCCGCCGACGTCACCAAACTAGGGCCGTTCGGGCGGGCGGCGGAAGCGCTCTCCTATCTGATGCTCGGCCATACATCGTGAGGCCGTGATCGCACGCGGGCGCTTCATAACGCTGGAGGGCGGCGAGGGTGCGGGCAAGTCGACACAGATCAAGCGGCTTGCCGCCTGGCTTGAGCTATCCGGCATCTCCGTCGCGATCACCAGAGAACCTGGCGGATCACCGGAGGCGGAGGAAATCCGGCGATTGCTGGTCGATCAATCGAGCCGCGCCTGGGACGGAATCGCCGAAGCATTGTTGGTCAGCGCCGCGCGGCATATGCATGTGCGCGATACCATCCAGCCGGCATTGGAAGGTGGGGCCTGGGTTTTATGCGATCGCTTTTATGACTCGACGACAGCCTATCAAGGCTACGGGAGAGGCGTCGATCTGGTCGTGCTCGACCAGCTGCGCCGGATCGCGATCGATACGCTTGAACCGGATTTGACGATCATCCTCGATGTCGATGTTCAGACCGGGCTGACGCGTGCCATGGAGCGTCGCGGAGGAGAAACCCGGTTTGAGCAGGCTGGGCTCAGTTTCCACACGCGTCTGCGCGCGGGTTTTCAAGCATTGGCCGCAACCGAGCCGCATCGCTGCGTCCTGATCGATGCCAACCGCCCGATCGAGGCGATCGAGTTGTCGATCCAGGATCTGATCGAACGGCGGTTCTGCATATGACGCCGCTTCCTCCGCTCAGCAATCCGACGCTCGTTGGACATCAGGGTGCGGAGCAAAGCTTGATCCAATCCTGGACCCGAGGCCGCGTCCCTCATGGCTGGCTGTTCACCGGTCCGCCCGGTATCGGCAAGGCGACGTTGGCTCATCGCTTCGCGCGGTTTCTCTTGGCCAATCCGATCACGCCGGAAACGGGATTATTCGCCGAGCCACCGCCGGCTACGCTGGCGCTCGATCCGGAACATCCGGTGTTCAGGCGGGTTGCCGCGGGCGGCCACGCCGATCTGATGGTGCTCGAACGCGAAATCGACCCCAAGACGAAGCGGGAGCGGGGCGTCATCACCGTCGACCAGATCCGTGAGATCGGGCAATTCCTGCATCTGACGTCGGCCGAGGGCGGTAGGCGCGTCGTTATCATCGATCCGATCGACGATCTGAATAGTAGCGGCGCCAATAGCTTGCTGAAGGTTCTTGAGGAGCCTCCCAAGGACACAGTCCTAATCCTGATCAGCCATATGCCGGGTGGATTGCTGCCGACCATTCGGTCGCGCTGCCGCCGCCTGGCCTTGAGCCCGCTCAGCCAAGACGAGTTTTCGCGCTGGTTCGCCACGCTCGACGAGACACCGGACACCTATCCGCTCATTGCCGCTTTGGCGGAGGGTAGTCCCGGTCGCGCCCTGGCACTGATCGAGGAAGGGGCGCTCGAGCTTTACCGCGATATGGTAAAGCTGCTGGCAAGCGGTGATCAGGCGGCCTTGTACGAATTCGGCGATCGGCTCGGCCGCGCGACCAACGCGGACTCGTTTCGGCGATTTGCCGAATTATATCCATCACTTCTGGCCCGTATCGCGCGTTCCGCCGGTGCGGGCGAGGGGATGGCGGAAATCGTCGGCGGCGAGGGGGCGTTGGCCACCAAGCTGATAAGTCGCGTCGGCCTTGATCGCTTGATTGAGGTATGGGAAAAAACGCGTCAGCTTCTGGCCCAGGCAATCCACCTCAATCTCGACCGTAAGCAAACGGTGCTTGAGGTGCTGTCGGCGCTGACTTAG
>CAJCJC010000487.1 GCA_903970575.1 Alphaproteobacteria bacterium | reverse complement strand
CGCGACGCCGCCCGTTGCCCGATCCAGGCCAACCCAAGGCCGGGGAACGCGCGCGCCAGCAACTGCTGGAGGCGGCGGGCGAGGTGTTCGCCGAGCGGGGCTACGCCCAGGCGACCAGCAAGGAAATTTGCGAGCGGGCGGGCATGAATTCCGCCGCGGTCAACTATCATTTCGGCGGTTTCGAGCAGCTCTACGCGGAAAGCCTGTCCTACGCCCACCGCCACCTTGTCGCGATCGAGGTGCTGAGGGACATCGCGGCCAGCGATGCGAGCCCGAGGGAGCAGTTGCGCGCCTATATCGCGATGATGCTTCGGCGGCTGGCGCGCCCCGCCACGTCATGGGAAATGCGCCTGCTGAGCCGGGAGATCATCGCGCCCTCGCCCGCGCACGAAGCCTTCATCGCATGCGAGGTTATGCCCAAACTGGCGGTGCTGCGCGGCATCGTGGCGGCGTTGATCGGCGCGGCGCCGGACGACCCGGTGGTCGGACGGTGCATCCTGACCGTTGGCGCCCCATGCATCATGCTGGCCATCGCCGATCGCGCCATGCTCAGCCAAGTCGTTCCGGGCCTGGCCAACGCCGCCGAAGAGATCGAGCCCCTGATCGACCATTTCGAACGCTTCATCCACGCCGGGCTTGAGGCCACCGCATTGCGAATTTCGGGCGCGGGGGTGGAGAATTGCGGGGAAAGGCGTCAATCGGATACGCCTCCGTGACTTATCCGCAGTTCGCCCCTATATAGAACTCATGACTGCTGTACCATTCGATACTCTGAAACTGGCCGGTCGCCTTGAAGACGGCGGGTTTACGCATGAGCAGGCTAAAACCGCCGCGTCGGCATTAGCCGAAGCGATGGCGGGAGCCGAACTCGCCACCAAGAACGACATCATTCAACTTGAACAGCGCTTGACGATCCGCCTGGGTGGAATGTTGGTTGTCGCCGTGGGAATCCTGTTGGCCGCCGTGCGGTATTTGCCCCCACATCCGTAGGCGGACCTCGGGAAGACGCCAGTTGGCGCCGGAAGGTACATGACCAAGAAAGCCATTCCGGCGGCGCAGATTTTTGCCAAGTGGCGCCAAGATTCCGAGTCTGTGGCCGCTTATAATGCGCTTGAGGAGGAATTCGCCCTTGCGGCGGCCGTCATCGAAGCGCGCGCGCAGGACGACATGACGCAGGAAGATGTGGCCAAAGCGATGGGAACCACGCAGGCCGTCGTGGCCCGCCTTGAGGGTGGTCGCGGCAAACCATCCAACCGCACGCTTGAGCGGTTCGCCAAAGCCACGCGTACCCGGCTTCGCATCAGTTTCGAGCCGGAAAGCCCGCAAGACAGACGCAGGGTTAGAGGAACGCTGAAAGTAAGCTGTTAGCAGATTTCCCTAAGAATCGCACTCTGACCCCATTCTGATTGGTTGACCAACAATCTATCATGCCGGGCGGGAGGCGGCGCGAATTAAATCGTTATCGTACTCTGACCCTGATTCCCCGTTTTCTTGCCTCACCCTAGGGGTTCAGTCCAGTGCCCATTGTTATCTCACGCTGGCCCGGATTTCCTCAGCTAACTGCTTTGGTCGGAAGTCCATCCAGTGAAAAGATCGAACCGCCGCCGCAAGATACCGTACCGACCACGGATGCTCCCCTGGTCGTTGCTAGAGCGCGCTAGCATCTCAAAGTCGATCAATGTTAGGTCGCGGTTGGGGTCATCGATTTCGCGTATTTTGTTAGCTTGGCGATCCTAGTCAAACTTTTGGAGGAATGGGCGGACTTTGGGGAGTCTACTCGGCTCTATTTCCCGCACCAGCCAATAGATAACAGGTATCTGTGCCTGTTGAACAAGAAGCGGGTCCTTGTCGATAAAGATAGATGCCATTTTGTCGAGTTGCGCCTGCACTCGTCTTGCTGACCGACGGAAATCGGGATCCTCGGTTTCTTCAGCCTTGTCTACTAGATCTTCGGTGATCAACGTTTCTGCTTCGTCTACCGACTCGGGAAGAGCTTCCTCGGTGGAGCGCTCAATCGCTTCATCGTCCGCGATAGAATCAACTCCTCCTGCCGCGCGAGCGGCAAGTTCTGCGCTCTCGTTCGCTGCGCGTACGAGAGCATCGAGCTGCGTTTTCTTGGTGTCTACGAAAGTACCAATATGCTCAATCAGGAGAAGTTTCGCCGCAGTGTTCTTGTCCTGACCTCGCAGCGTGTTGAATTTAATTCTATTCCAGAACGGGTGCCCCACCAGTTCCCGAATTACCTGGGGGACCTCTCCCAGCATCGCATTACGAATTTCCGCGCCGGTTAAGGGTTTACTGGCATTGAGGCGAAGAAACAGCTCGTTGATCTTGGCCTCGTCATCTGTGACCACATGGACGACCGTCAACGGGTAGTTGTCGAACCGCCGGGCGACACGAGGATAGTTGTTCACAAGATCTTTGTAGGCAAGGCCGCCCAATTCGAATGAAGGATTGTCGTAGTATGTGAACGTCCTCGGCAGAGTGTATTCACCCGTAAAGAAGCCGAACAGAGCGAGCAAGCGCTGTTTTCCGTCGATCACAGCATATTTCTTGCCGCTCTGATTCAAGGGGCTATTTAAAAGCGTGAAATTCGCGACGTATAGTTTCGGAATATCAGTCCCCTTGATCCTGGGATGTCGATAGAGACTTGGCACTAGTTCGTAAGTACAATCGCGGGTACCTCTAAACCAACGCCGATTTCCTCCGCGCGTCGCTTCGACCATTAGAGCCGCAAAGTCTTTGACGCTGCGAACCGTTTCCACTACCGGCGCGGCGACTTCCTCCGCCTGGACAGCGGTAGATTCTGTGGGATGATCTTCCGGTTCGACTACTTCGGGCATCAACCACTCTATGACTGCAGGGCTTCAAATTAAATTTGTAGGACTTCTCGCCGGAAATGACGACTCTATTAGATGGGTTGGCCGGCGCGAATTCATCATAATAATCACTGGAGCAATCGTAGTCAGACCACGATTCGTCTCGAGCAGGGTTTATTTATTGTGCCCCAGAACTCCGCCAATTCCGGCTCCGCAGTCATTATGAGCCTCCGAGTAGCTCACGCGCCAATCGCCGGGCAATCCGCGCGTGGCTTTACCTGGATGTTGGTCATCGAGAACCGGTTCGGCGCGATCTGTCGCACGATGAAGTAGGCCGTGGAGGGATGGATGAAAGTGGCCTTCGCGCGTGCGAGCTGGCCCGGCGCGGGCACGGATGTGCAGCTCCCCGGTGGTTCGCCGGGTATATGGCGGCAGATGGTGGACGGCCCGACGGCGATTAGATCGCCGTCTGGCCGGGGCGTTCCGAACACGATGGCGTATTCCCAGATGTCACTGTGGTCGCCGCAGCGGACGGCGTCGGCGAAAGACGTCCATTCACCGTTATTCGCTCGCAGCGAAAGGCTGTGTAGGTGAATGTGCCATTGTTCGAGCCTGCGATTGCCTGGCGCGCTGACGGTGGAACTTTGCGCCCAGGGAGCGGCGATCCATTGCTCGGTGAAATCTTCCGCGTCCGCGGCGGCCCAGGGGACCGGCGTCGCCTTGCCATCGGCCAACGCATAGACACTCGCCCGCGTTCCGAACGGAAATTTCCGCGGGTCCAAGTCTTCCCCCGTGTATTCGATCACCATGCGATCGGCAGTCAGGCTGGCATTCTGATCGCCTTCGTTGGTGAAGGCATTCACTTCTCCGTCGACCAGCAGCGCCGCGCTCCCAGCTTGGCGGTCGAGTTCGTAGAGCTGGAAGCGTCGTCCCTGCCAGCCGCTGGTACACCAAGTGTTGAGCGCGGTCACCAAAATGCGAAGTTCCGCGCCGCCATTCGTATCCGCCGCGGCGAAACGGACATTCTCGGGGCCGTAGACGGATTCGGGCTTGTAGCGGTCGGGAGCGTAATCGGTGATTTCATGCGTAATCACCCGCCGCCAGGCCTTGCCGTCCCAGCTCCAGCCATAGATCGAATCATCCGACCCGCACTCGATATTGAACGAGGTAACGGCGATCAGCACGCCGCTATTGCTCCACATCTGGACAGGCCGCGTATTGATGCCGGCGGCCTTGATCTGGCTGTTGATCAGGCTGGCGAAAGCATCGGCGTCGATGTTGGGCGCATGAGCGTAGGCTCCGCCTGTCAACTCCCCCTCGATCCAGTCGCGCAACTCATGCTTGGCCGTGGTCAACGCCGGCCGCGCACCGCGCGACGGATCGGCGCTTACCCCGTCCTGGCTGCTAACATCCGGTAATGACGCCAGCGTCGTCGAAAGTTGCGCCAACGGCGACTGATGGCTAGCCGAACAGGCGGTCAGCGCCAGGGCGCAGAATGCGATGCCGCATAGGACCCGCGAGAATTTGGCAGCGGCGATTATGTAGCTCCTCATGCTGGCGAGAAGATATCGGCCGCTCACCGGAGTTCGCCTATAGATAGGTATCCCGCGCAATCCCCGCCAGGTGGGCCCAAATAGCTATCAAGTCCGGTTTTCCAGCGTATTTGGCGCAGTGTCCAGCTATAGGACACGCCCCCTCCGTCAGTGACAAGATTGGTTTCCGTGGGCTTTCCGAAGTGGGCAATCACATCGGCCAGCGCGAGCGACAGTGCGAACGCGGCGAGTACTATTTGACGCATAACGGGCCTGGTCTGAGAAGATAAACGAGGTGACAGTGAATCGCGGTGATAGTGCTTTGATGTCCGCCGCGCTGGCGGCGAGATTGGCCTTAATTTGTGCGATGCGGGGATGACTGTCACTTGTCATCTTTCAAATATGCGCCCCCGGTCAGAAAATCCGCAACCTGGATTTGGAGGACTACCACTGATGCGTGAGGAACCCAGCAAGATTGGGCTAAGTCCGCCGCACGCCGGCGCGTTTATGCGCGATGAGATTTTGGATGAGCTGCACCTGACGGTTGGCGATGCGGCCGAGGCGCTGGGGGTGCGGCGCGCGACCCTTTCCGATCTTCTGAACGGCAACGCGGCCTTGTCGCCCGAGATGGCGCTGCGGATCGAGAAGG
>CAJCJC010000486.1 GCA_903970575.1 Alphaproteobacteria bacterium | reverse complement strand
GCGGTGAAGACGCGGTTCATCGCCGGCGGTCAGCAATTGCTTCGCGCCGATTTCGAAACGAGCCGCCCGGTTGGCGCGAAGATCGAGGAGCGCATCGTCGATGAGCTGGAGCGCCTGCTCCCGCGCGCCGCCGCTCTCGTGCTGTCGGATTATGGCAAAGGCGTTTTGACCGACCACGTCATCCAGGTGGCGATTTCCGGCGCGCGCGCGGCCGGCATACCCGTGATTGTCGACCCGAAAGGCGCCGATTACGCGCGTTATCGCGGGGCCACTCTGGTGACGCCCAATCTTAAGGAACTGGCCGAGGCCGCCGGGTCGTCCGGAGCCGGCGACGCCAAGGTCGAAGAGGCGGCGCGCGGCGTGCTCGCCAAATCCGGAATCGCCGCGATGGTCGTGACCCGAGGGCCGGAGGGATTATCGGTCGTCAAAATGGACAGCCCGGCGGTGCATGTCCGCGCGCAGGCGCGCGAAGTCTTCGACGTGTCGGGGGCGGGCGACACCGTGGTCGCGACTCTGGCCCTTTCGCTTGCGACGGGCGCCGACCTGCCGACCGCCGCGCGGCTGGCGAATTTGGCGGCGTCCATTGTCGTCGGCAAGGTTGGAACCGCCTCGGTGACTTCGGAAGAGCTTCGCGCCGCGGCCGATGACGAGAGCAGGGTCCACAGCAAGCTCAAGACAACCGCCGCGCTGGTCGATCTGGTGGAGCGATGGCGCCGCCGCAATCTTCGCGTTGGTTTCACCAATGGCTGTTTCGATCTGCTGCATCCTGGCCATCTTTCGTTGATCCGCCAGGCCCGCTCGGGCTGCGACCGGCTGGTCGTCGGCCTCAACAGCGACGCGTCGGTCCGCCGGCTGAAGGGGCCGACACGACCGGTGTCGAGCGAGGCGGCCCGCGCCGAAATCCTATCCGCCATCGCCGATATAGACGCCGTCGTTATCTTCGACGAAGACACGCCCTTGCGCCTGATCGAGGCTCTTCGCCCGGACGTTCTGGTCAAGGGCGCCGATTATACGATAGGCCAAATCGTCGGGGCGGATTTCGTTTTGTCCTATGGCGGGCAGGTGCTGAGAGCCGCGCTTGAGCCTGGGCACAGCACGACGGCGGTTATCGCCAAGATGGGATCGCGTTGAGAGAGGCCGTATGAAATGACGACGTATTTCTGGGTTGCGTTCGGCAGCGCGCTGGGCGGCATGGCGCGGTACTGGTTGACGGTGGCGATGGCCGCCCTGACTGGCCCCGGTTTCCCCTGGGGCACGATCCTGATCAACGTTGTTGGCTCCTTCGTCATCGGTCTGTTCGCGACATTGACGGGGTTGGACGGGCGGCTCAGCGTGCCGTTCGACGCCAGGGTATTCGTGCTGACCGGGCTTTGCGGCGGCTTTACGACGTTCTCCGCGTTCAGCCTTCAGACTCTCGAACTGATGCGCGACGGCAGATGGATGCAGGCCGGGGGCAATATCGCGCTCTCCCTGGTTCTGTGCCTGTCGGCCGTGGCGCTCGGCGCCTTCGCCGCCGATCTTGCTAACGCCGCGGGGCGATCCGCGACATAAGCGGCCCGATATCGTCATGAATGACGATGTCGGCGAAGCGATCGAGTTCGGTCGGATCGCGGTTGACGATCGCGAGCCGCGCCCCGTTCCGTTTCGCGACGATCGGCAACCCGGCCGCCGGATACACCACAAGCGAAGAACCGAGCACGATGAAGAGGTCGCAGGCCAGCGTTTCTTCCTCGGCCCGCCGCAGGACGTCCTTCGGCATGGGCTGTCCGAATGAGACGGTCGCGACCTTGACCACGCCGCCGCAGGCTTGGCAGGCTGGAATCTCGTCGCGTTCCGTAAAGCCTTGCCGCAAAGCCTCCAACTCGTGGCGCAAGCCGCATTCCAGGCAGGTCGCATAGGATGCGTTTCCATGCAGCTCCAGCACCTTGGTCGGCGGGATTCCGGAATCCTGATGCAGGTTATCGACGTTTTGCGTGATCACCGCGGCGATCTTGCCGTCGGCGACCAGCCGGGCTACCGCGAAATGGCCTTCGTTGGGCGACGCGCCCGTCCAGCCGGCGACTCCCGAGAACGCCCGCCGCCAGGCTTCACGGCGCATGTCTTCATCGTTCAGGAAGTCATCGAACAGAATCGGCTGCATCCGGCTCCAGACGCCGCCGGGGCTGCGAAAATCGGGAATGCCGGATTCGGTCGAAATCCCCGCGCCGGTGAAGGCGACCGCCCGGCGGGACTCGCGGAGCAGACGGGCGAGGTCATCATGTGGTGGCATGGACCCAAGATAAAGCGATTGCCGTCAGGAGGCGCAAGGGGCAGGCGGGTGCTTCAGGCCGACGCCGTGATTCCCGCGATGGGCCGCGCCTCGGACGAATTTGGAAAGACGATGCTTTCGAGCTTGTCTCCGGGAACGCGCAGATGTTCGCGCAGGACGGTCTTCAGCACGGCCCGCAGATCGGTTGTCGGCGTCAGGTCGCGGCCCTGATAGAGTTGCCCCTCTCCCAGGCCCGGCCATTTGCCGAGAACCTTGCCGCCGGAAACCGCGCCGCCCGCCAGCAGGGTCGCGGACGCGGTGCCATGATCGGTGCCGCCGGTGCCGTTGACATGGGCGGTGCGGCCGAACTCCGTCGCCATCACCACGATCGTGTCCTTCCAGGCCGGCCCGAGCGACTGGCGCAAGGCGATCAGCCCGGCCGAGAGGCCGTTCAGCGCATTCGCCAGTCTGCCTTTGGCCGCGCCCTGGCCCGCATGCGTGTCCCAGCCTTGCGCATCGAGTACGGCGATGCGCGGCCCGTTCGGATCGGCCAGCATCCGGCCGGCCGATTCCGCCAAAATCTTCATGCCCTTGTTCGGGTTGGCCCCAGCGCCGCCATCCATCGCATCCTTGTCGGCGCCCAGCATCCGGTCGGCGGCGTCGCTGGCGCGGATTCCGTCCGCCAACGCCGCCGAGAGGCGCTTGTCATTCTGATAAACGGTCTGCACGAGCGACAGGAAGCTGGAATCGGCTTCAGGCAACTTGCTGGGCGCCCAAGAGGCCACCTGCACGGGGCCGCGCAGGACCATCGGAATTGTCTGCCCAACCGCGAGCCCGATCCGCTTGTCGCCGCCGCCCATCGTGGACAGGGCGCGATTGAGCCAGCCCACCTCCGTGCCGTGCGCGTTCAGCGTGCCATTCTCCAGAACGTCCTGGCCGTCGAAATGCGAGCGGTCGCGATAGGGCGAGGCGACGGCCTGGATGGGCAGCAGCGCGCCTTCCTTATACCAGGGCGCGATGTCGGCGAGCGCGGGATGGAGACCGTAAAACCCGTCCAGGTCGATCGCCCCGTCGGTTTCGCCCGGCTTGCCCAGCGCGATCTGTCCACGCAGCGCGGCATAGTCACGGTCGCCATAGGGAACGACGACGTTCATGCCGTCCATCGCGCCGCGCAGGACGATCAGAACGAAGCGTTTATCCGTCGGCGCGTCGGCCAGGACAATTCGTGGCGCGGCCGCGGCCAGAAGGGTCATGCCCGCTCCGCCCAGAAAGTGGCGGCGTGGAAAAACGAGATTATCGAACGGCATGGCGTTCATCTCCGCTGGAATTCGGGGCTGGCGATCAAAAGCGCGAGCGCTTCCGCCGAGCTTGGGGCGTTGTCGATATGGAACATGGTGCTGTCGGCCGCCACCGGCTGAATGGAGTTCCGCGCGACATCGCGCGCATCCGCGTGGCCGTCAAGCTTTTGGCCGGCCGCCAGCGCCCATT
>CAJCJC010000485.1 GCA_903970575.1 Alphaproteobacteria bacterium | reverse complement strand
CGGCCGATCTTCTCGCGCTTGCCGCGGGTCGAATTGATGACCGACATGCCTTTGCTCACAACGCCCGAATACACGCGGGCGAAGGTCAGCGCGCCATAGGTGTCGTTGATCACCTTGAACGCCAGGGCCGAGAACGGCTCCGCGTCGCTGCAGACGCGCTCGCCGATCGGGTTGCCGTCCGCGTCGACGGTCTTGATCGCCTCGACGTCGGTCGGCGCGGGCAAATAATCGACGACGGCGTCCAGCAATTGCTGCACGCCCTTGTTCTTATAGCTGGAGCCGCACAGCACCGGCGAGAATTTGCCATGGATCGTGCCCAGGCGGATGCACTTCTTCAGCGTCTCGACCGACGGCTCCTCGCCGGAATCGAGGTATTCCATCATCGCCTCGTCATCCTGCTCCAGCGCGGTGTCGATCAGCTCCTGCCGGAATTCCGCGACCTGAGTCAGGATTTCGCGATCCTCGGCCACCGCGATCTTCAGCTTATCGGCCAGATCGTCGGTGATGTCCCAGATTTCCCACTTGGAATCCTTGTCGTCCGAGAACCAGACCAGGGCTTTCATCTCCACCAGATCGACCATGCCGCGAAAATTATCTTCCGAGCCCAGCGGCAGTTGCAGCACCAGCGCGCGCGCGCCCAGCCGGGTGCGGATCATGTCGACGCAACGGCGGAAATTGGCGCCGCTACGGTCCATCTTGTTGACGTAGCAAAAGCGCGGAACGTTATAATTGTCGGCCAGGCGCCAGTTGGTTTCGGATTGCGGCTCAACGCCCGCCACGCCGTCGAACACCACCACCGCGCCGTCGAGCACGCGCAGGCTGCGATTCACCTCGATGGTGAAATCGACGTGTCCGGGCGTATCGATGATGTTGATCTTCTTGTTGCGCCAGAAGGCGGAGACGGCGGCGCTTTGAATCGTGATGCCGCGCTTCTGTTCCTGCTCCAGATAGTCGGTCGTGGTGGAGGTCTTCAAATCCTTGGTGTCGTGAATGTCGATGATGGTGTGCTTGCGCCCCGTGTAATACAGGATGCGCTCCGTCGTCGTGGTTTTGCCGGCATCGACATGCGCGATGATGCCGATATTGCGGACGTCCGACAGAGGAGTGGTACGGGGCATGGCAGCGACCTCATGACATCGGCCCGATCCGGGGCCGGAGTACGACAAAGGGCGCGCCGCCTGCGACGCGCCCCGGATATGGGAAAATCAGGCGACATTTCGAGAGTCGCCAACCGCGCGTTTATATAGGCAATCGGGTAGAAATGCAAAGGCGGGGCATCGTGCTTCGCGCCGTCATTATAGGGCCGAGCTGCGGCGAATAGGCTGCCAGACATTCGGGGCTGGCGTGCGAGATCATTCCTCGCGGAAGACCAGGGGCTTCGTCCTTCCCTCGCGGTGACGCGCTTTTGCCCGTCGCGCCAAATCCGCCAGTGCGCTTTCGGATCTCGCGAACCGCTCGCTCCAGCCTTGCTCCGCCTCCATCTCCTCCAGCATCAGGCAGGCGACAGTTTCCTGCTCGTCTTCGGGCAGGCGCGCGACTTCGGCGATAGCGTGTTCCAAAATCTTGTTCATCGCACTAAGGCGCCGCAATCTAGACGTAAGACAAATCAGGAATCTTGAATTCCGACGGCGTGGCTGGCACCGGCGTTTCTTACGCGTGAAGAACGCCGCGTTCGGCCAATAGCGGTTCGTCCAATATCGGTTCCGTCAGATCGTAATTGTCGAGCCCGACGACCGAGCCTTCCATAAACCCGTAAACATGCCGCACGGAGTCCGCCGCCTCTTCTGGCGGCGTCAAAACGGCGACGGGCCGCCCATGCTTTGTGATCGTTACCCGCGTTAGATTGCGCGTGGACAAGCGGTTTAGGATCTCAAGGCATTTCGCTTTGAATTCGGAAGCGCTGTAAGTTTCGTGCGCCAGCATGTCTTCATGCTCCTAAGAATAAATCATTATAATATGACTACTATGGAAAAGGGCAAGCGGAGGCCATCGATGCCGCATGCATGGGAGTTGCCATGTCCCACGAAATTCTCGCCACGATTTGCGCCGCGCTCCGCTTGCCCACGGGCGCCGGCGACCGGGTTTCCTTTCGGGGGGATGACACGCTGCCTTCCGCGTTCCCGGTTAGCAGTTTGGCGGTGTCTTCGATTGGCGCGGCGGCGTTGGCCATTTCCGAACTCGTCGGCGCGGAAACGACGGCTGCCCCTCATATAGAGGTTGACCGGCGCTTGGCGTCTTTATGGTTTGGATGGTCGATCCATCCCATCGGCTGGGACATGCCGCCGGCATGGGACGCCATCGCGGGGGACTACGAGGCTCGGGATGGCTGGATCAAACTGCACACGAATGCGCCGTTGCACCGCGTGGCGGCTTTGTGCGTTCTGGATTGCGCCGAAAATCGCGCCGCCGTCGCGCAGGCGGTCGCGAAATGGAGCGCCGAGGATTTGGAGGCGGCCATCGTTTCCGCCGGGGGATGCGCGGCGGCCATGCGATCCGTCGCGGCGTGGAAAAATCATCCGCAGGGCGCGGCGGTTTCATCGGAGTGCCTGATCGTCTTCGCC
>CAJCJC010000484.1 GCA_903970575.1 Alphaproteobacteria bacterium | reverse complement strand
GTTTCAGAGTCGCGAGCGGCTTGGCGTCAAGTGGCGCGCCGGCTAATTGCCCCTGATTGGCGAAACCATAGGGCGTCATAGTGATGCGCCCGGTGTCTTCATCAAGCCTCAGGGCATCGAGACGTTGCCATAGGATCGGCCCGTCATGGCTATTGCTGCGCTCCTCCATATAGACGACATCGTGGGCAAGGGAGGGCACGTCAACCCGCTTGGACAGCACGTATAGCGTGTTTGCCGGCGAAGGCGCCCCGGCGCTTTCCGGATCCGCGGCCGAGGGCGCGGTGGTGAATTCTCCCTCCAAAAGACTGGCAAGATCGGCGGTCGAGGCGACCGTGGAAGAGGAGTTTTCCGCAGCCTGCGCGTTGCAGCCGGCAAGCGCCAGCGCCGCGGGAATGACGAGATATTTCAGCTTCACGGGGCCGCCTCCAATCGCGCGGATCATTTCCACGCGAACATCAACCGGGCGAGGGCAAGGATGGTTCAATTCGCACGTCCCGGGCGGAGCCCGTCGGCGCGATTGTTGGGCATGCGTCGGTTTTCGCGATATACGGGTTTCCAGCATAGAAACGGCGCTACTTATGGCCTTGACCGAACCAGCTTCCGATACTGACGCGCGCGGGTCGGCGCGCCTACGATTCCTCGCGAGGCATAGCCTCGACGGAGCCTTATTGCTGCCCCTACCGGTCGATGCGTCCGCCCGTCGGTATTTCCGTCTGGCGGGTTCCGCGCCGCCGATGCTGCTGATGGACGCGCCGCCGCCGGGAGAGGATATCGGGCCGTTTCTGCGGATCGCCCATCATCTGGCGGGGCTCGGTCTCAGCCCGCCCGCGATCCATGCATGCGACGCCGAGGCGGGTTTCGCGCTGATCGAGGATTTTGGCGAGGGCACCTACACCAGGCTGCTCGACGCGGGCGCGGATGCCGGCCCGTTGTTTATGGCGGCGACCGATGCGCTGACCGTGCTGCATACCCATCCGCGGGGCGCAGCCATCTCAGCGCCGGCTTACGATCAGGCCAAGCTGCTGGACGAGGTTTCCGAATTGCCGGACTGGTACGGGCTAGCGGTCGACTATCGCGCGGTCGCGGCCCCGCTCCGGGCGCGTTTCACGGCGGCGTGGCGCGAATTGCTGGAATCACTGCCGCCGCCCGAAATGGGGCTCGTGCTGCTGGATTACCATGTCGACAATCTGATGCGGGTGGCGGGGCGAAACGGCCCTGCCGCCTGCGGGCTGCTCGATTTTCAGGACGCGCGCATCGGGCCCCGCGCCTACGATGTCATGACTCTGCTCCGCAACGAGCGGCGGGGCATCGATCCTGCCCTTTCGGCGGCGCTTTACGATCGCTATATCGCGATGGCGCGGCCGCTGGACATCGCGGGTTTTGGCCTGTGGTACCGGGTGCTCGCGGCGCAGCGTTATTCCAAAGTGCTCGGCCGCTTCGCCCGGCTGACGTTGCGCGATGGGCGGGACGGCTATTTGCGCTACCTGCCGCGCGTCGCGTCGTTGCTCATGGCCGCTCTGGAGGAGGAGCCCCAAATGGGTGAGGTGAGCCTCGCCCTGATGGCGATGCTGCCTGGCTGGCGAACGCCACCCCCCGATAATCCCAGCGAACTGCGCCAAAGGGTTGCGTCGGCGGCGCGCGGCGCATAGCTTCGCAGCCGCGCGATTCCAGCGCTGAATTCACCGTCCGGACATTTCGTCATGGCTTTCATCGCCGATCGTATCGACCGCATCAAACCGTCCCCCACAGTCGCCGCCGGCCAAAAGGCGCGCGAACTGCGCGCCGAAGGGCGCGACATCATCAGCCTCGACGCCGGCGAGCCGGATTTCGATACGCCGGACTCGATCAAGGAGGCGGCCATCGCCGCCATCCGCGCGGGTCAGACAAAATATACCGCTGTCGATGGAACGCCGGCGCTGAAGGAGGCGATCTCCGCCAAATTCAAGCGCGAGAACGACCTCGATTATTCACCCGCCCAGATCACCGTCGGCGTCGGCGGCAAGCATGTGCTGTTCAACGCCCTGATGGCGACGCTGAACAGCGGTGATGAAGTGATCGTGCCGGCGCCGTATTGGGTGTCCTATCCGGACATGGCGATTCTGGCCGATGGCATTCCCGTTTTCGTCGAATGCCCGGCGGAGAAGAACTTCAAGCTGCAACCCGAAGACCTGGAGCGGGCGATCACGCCCCGCACCAAATGGCTGGTTCTGAATTCCCCCAGCAACCCGACCGGCGCCGCCTATACGCGCGCCGAGCTGAAGGCTCTGGCGGAGGTTCTGCTGCGCCATCCGCAGGTTTACGTCCTGAATGACGACATGTACGAACATCTCGTCTATGACGGGTTTGCGTTCACGACTATCGCCCAGGTGGAGCCGGCGTTGTATGACCGGACGCTGACGGTGAACGGCGTTTCCAAATCCTACGCCATGACCGGCTGGCGAATCGGCTACGCCGGCGGTCCAGAGACGCTGATCAAGGCGATCGCGAAGATTCAAAGCCAGTCGACCACGAACCCGTCGTCGATCAGCCAGGCCGCCGCTGTCGCCGCCCTGAACGGTCCGCAGGATTTCATCGCCGAGCGCGCGGCCGTCTTTCAGGGGCGGCGCGATCTGGTGGTCGGAATGCTAAACCAGGCCCAGGGCATCGCCTGTCATCGGCCGGAGGGCGCTTTCTACGTGTTCCCATCCTGCGCCGGAACGATCGGCCGCAAAACGCCGGACGGCAGGATTATCGAGACGGATCAGGACTTCGCATCCTATCTTCTGATGGAGGCGGGCGTTTCCGTGGTGTTCGGCGCGGCGTTCGGCCTGTCGCCGTTTTTCCGCATCTCCTACGCGACGTCGACCGAACTTCTGGAAGAGGCTTGCCGCCGCATTCAGCGCGCATGCGGATCCCTCGTCTAAGGTGGACGAACCGCATATAATGTTCAGTCCCCGTTCATTGCGAGTTAAGCGGAAAGATAGAAAAGGGATGCCGATACGAAACCGGATCATCGCATGCGCTCTGACCATTTTGGCCTACGCTTCGGCGATATCGCCATCGGCTCGCGCGGACGAACCAGATGCGACCACGACGGGCGCCATGCCTGCCCGGGAGCAAGAGCTGCTGGGGTTCGTTAAGGACATTCAAAAGGAATATTCGGCCAGCCATACGCCGACGGCCGCGCAGGAGGCGCGCGTCGCGCTCCAGGTTCGGGTCATCGCCTATATCAAACAATCTTACGAGGCCGAGAACTGGGTCGGAACCGTCAATAGCCGCGGAACGACCGGCGCCGGCAATGCCTGGATCACGATCGATATCGGCAATGGCGCCACCATCTCCACATGGCTGAATGAACAAGAGGACGAGGGCTTCGGTTCGCTGTTGCGTCCACGCGCGCCTCTGTTCAACGATGTCAAGAACGCCAGGATCGGTCAGCCGATCACGTTCAGCGGGGCCTTCCTCAAATCCCGCTTGGCGAGCGACGAGGAAATGATCAAGCGCCCGCAGTTCCTCATGCGATTCACCAGCCTGAAGATCGCGCATTAACCGGGCGTAGCCTCTTTTGCTGCCCTTTTTTGCCGCAATGACCGAATTTATGCTGTCCCGATAAATGAAACTCTGCCTGGAAACAGGCTTCAGTCTACCCAAGTGTACCGACTGATCATTCACGAGCGAGTTACAGCCATGAGCGACTTCAACGCGACGTCCTCCGGCGTTTTCACGATCGGCGGCGACGTTCCGGTACACAGGCTGGGTTTTGGCGCCATGCGTTTGACCGGCAAGGGCGTTTGGGGCGAACCCGAGGACCGCGCGGCTTGCCTCGAGGTGCTGAGGCGCTTGCCTGCGCTCGGCGTCAATTTCATAGACACCGCCGATAGCTACGGTCCCGAAATCAGCGAGGATTTGATCCGCGCGGCTCTTCATCCCTATGACGGGCTGCTCGTCGCGACCAAGGGCGGCCTGACGCGCCATGGCCCCGGCATTTGGGCGCCGCTCGGTCGGCCGGAATATTTGCGGCAATGCGTTCTGATGAGCCTCCGCCGTTTGGGTCTGGAGCGGATCGGCCTCTGGCAGCTCCATTGCATCGACCCGAAGACGCCGCGCGACGAGCAGTTGGAGGTCGTGCGCGATATGCAAAAAGAGGGCCTGATTCAGCATGTTGGGCTCAGCAATGTGACGATCGACGATATCGAGGCGGCGCGGGCGCTCTTCCCCGTGGTCACGGTTCAGAACCGCTATAATCTGGTCGATCGCGGCAGCGATGACGTACTCGATTATTGTGAGGCCAACGGTATCGGTTTCATCCCCTGGTTTCCTCTCGCCGCCGGCGGTCTGGCGAAACCAGGGTCGGTGCTCGACCGGGTCGCCCAACAGCATGGCGTAGGGCCGAGCCAGATCGCGCTCGCCTGGGTGCTGAGGCGATCGCCGGTCATGCTGCCCATTCCCGGCACCGCCAGCGCGGCGCATCTGGAAGAAAATGTCGCGGCGGCGAACATCGAATTATCGGAGGAGGATTTCCGGA
>CAJCJC010000483.1 GCA_903970575.1 Alphaproteobacteria bacterium | reverse complement strand
CTGGACTAGCGATAACATCGGCTCGGCCTTAGCCGGGCGCGAAATGTCCCGGCATCTGCGTGAACTCGGGGTCGCGGGCGGCGGCCACCCGCCGTTTTCGAAATCCGATAGGTCGCGTTTCCTTGTCGCCCTGGACACCGCGGCGCAAGCGGCCCTACGCCAAGGCCCGCGAGTTTAAGGATTTCCTGGCGCACGCGGGTTACGATCGTCGGCGATTGCGTGGTCGCGTTTTCGACCACGCGCGATTTTTACTTTTCTGATAGGACTATAGCAGGATATTTTGAAGACTATTGGTAAAGGCGCATGCCCCCCGCTGCGGTGTTCAATGAGAATTCTGTGAGAGAGCGAGGCTCCCCGCCGCCCAGGCGCGTGTTTCGGTTGCTCGTCTCGGCTCCGCCATTCGCCGAGGCGGAATGGAACGTTCTCGATCACGTCATTGACGCTATAAACGACCGGCTGCGCGGTCTGGCGCAGCTTGAGATGATAACCAGCCTATCCGGCGACGCCGCGCTGGATGCGATGATCATCCTGCTGCGGCCAAGGTTGGAAGGCGACGTGGATCAGGTTCGGACCGCGCGCTCAACCCGCACCGAAGCGGTCTCCCTGTCTGAAGCCATTGGCAGGCAAAAGCCAAACGCGGGTTTTCCCGATATTTTTATTTTCAGCTACGCGCGTGAATCGCCCTCGAATGCGGATGGCGACTGGGAAACGCGAAAGCGAGATTTTCAAGCTTGGTTTGCGGCCAAGGGCGGAGACTACCTTGCCCTTGAGACTTACGCCTCACCCGCCCAATTTGCCGCGCTCGCGGAAAACCTGCTTTACGGATGGCTCGACCGCGCGGGCTTCGTCCCGCCGCCGTTGCAAACGCCGGTCACCGTGGTCGCGCCTGTTCCCACGCCTTCACAGGCGCCGGCCGAGCCGCCTTCGGCCGATCCGTATCCTCAGGAATCCGCCAACCTCGTCAACGCGGCGGATGAGCCGCCAAAATCTGGCGCGGCCGTTGCCCTTGAGCCCAAGCCGACCGGTCGGCGCCTAAGCAAGATTGCGCCGACGATTGCTTTAAGCCTGCTGGGCTTAGCCTTATTGGTGGCGTTCGGCTGGCGATGGCATCTGGCCGAGGCCCGGCGTGATGAGCTCGCTCGGGAAACGGCGGCGGCGGCGGCCAAAGCCGGCGATATCGTCACCCAACTCTCCGGGAAGCCAGATAAAAATGGCGCTCTGCCGGCCGCGGACGCCAAGGCGCTCCTGGAAAGAGCCGAGCAGCTACAAAATCTCTTGCTGGACGCCTCGGGGGCGACGTCCGCCGAGCGCTCCGCGCAAGCCGAGGCGGCGCTGGCGATGGCGACCGCCCTGATCCGGGAAAATAAGCTCGCCGATGCCCAGGCCGCGGCGCTGAAAGGCCGGCAAATTCTGCAGAGCCTCTCCCTGGCGGAACCGGATAACGCCGATTGGCGGGATAAATTGTTCTCGGCCAACAAAACCCTGGGCGATATATTGGCTGCGCAAGGCCATTTCGACGAAGCCGCACCCGCTTATAGTGGCGCGGTGACGATCTCGGCCGCTTTGACGCAAGACATCGCCGCCAAGCCGGACCTCGCGCGCCAACTGATCGACGGCGATTACGACATCGGCAATGCGCTGCTCGGCCACGGGCGCCGCGATGAGGCGATCGCCGCTTATCGAACGGATGTTGGCGTTGCTCGAGCGATGGCTGCGAAAAACCGCGGCGATTCCGCTTGGTCGCGAGATATCGCCCTGGCGCAGGAGGGGATTGGCAAAGCCCTGACCGGTCAAGATCGTT
Source organism: Alphaproteobacteria bacterium (assembly GCA_903970575.1). Classification (GTDB taxonomy): domain Bacteria; phylum Pseudomonadota; class Alphaproteobacteria; order BOG-932; family Roseiterribacteraceae; genus BOG-932. The sequence continues at coordinate 5,534 of CAJCJC010000483.1, read as the reverse complement.
TCGAGGAAGCCTCCGTTGCCTATGGCGAGGCGCTGTCGATCCATAAATCCATCCTGGGTCAGGGCAAAAGTCTGGAAGAGCAGGTCAGCATCGCCGAACTCGACCAAACGCTTGGCGATCTCGCCATGGTCCTGGGACACAAGGACCAGGCGCTGGCGGATTATCGCGAAGGCGCCGATCTTTGGAAGGCGATTACCACGGACCCGGCCGCGGGTCATGAGGACGATCTCGTTGATAGTTACGATAGCCTCGGTGGCGCCCTGGCCGCGAGCGGAATGACGGACGAGGCTCTCGACGCGTACAGGAACGGCGTCGCACTTGCGAATACGATGGCGAACAAGCATCCCGCGGAGATCAAATGGCGGCGGATGATCGTCGTCGGCGACACGAAGATTGGCGATATTCTGCTGTCGCGCAACCGCGCGGACGATGCGCTCAGCTCCTACAACGATGGTCTCGGCGTTTTGAATGTCCTCATTAAAACCGATCCGGAAAATACGGAATGGAAAGGATTATTATCGGCCGATCATGAACGCATCGGGGATCTGTTCGCATCGGAAGGGCATCTGGAAAGCGCGCTCGAATCTTATCATGAGGAACTGATGCTGCTTCAGGACTTGTCGCGGAAGGCGCCGGACAATGCAAGCTGGAGTCACGCGCTTTCCGAATGCCACCTTCGCATCGGGGCGGTCTTCTTCGAACAAGGGCGTATTGCCGATGCAGTCGCCGCGCATCGCGAGAGCCTAGGCATCGTAAGGACAATGGCGCGCATGGCGCCCTCGGATGCGCATGTGCAGCATGACCTTCTCATGGGCTATAGCAAGATAGGTCAGCTACTCATGGCTGAGGGGAGCGAAGCGGAGGCCCTTGCCGCTTATCGAGAAGCCTTGGCGATTGTGAAGAACACCCTTGCCCACGACCCCGATAATAACGATTTGCAAAACACGCGATGCATGATCGATAGCAATATAGGGGTTATCCTGACGTCTGAAGGGCGCGCGGACGAAGCGCGCGACGCCTATTTGGACGGACTTGAGACCGCGAAAAAACTTTCGGCCGCCTCTCCTCAGAACATTGAGTGGCGAACCATATTGATGGTCGCCTATTACAATCTCGCGGAGGCGGGAGACGACCCCTCGGCCAATTTTTCCGCGGCTCTCGCCATTCTGAAGCAGCTTGAGGCCGCAGGGACGCTTGCGGCGGATAAGCGCGAGCTGATCGGCAGGATTGAAGCCAAGCTGGCGGCGACCAAGAACCAGAAGCAATCCGTTGAACGCTCTTCGAAACATCCGCCGACAGATAAGTCAAAGCGGACGGGGCCGAAGAACTCGTGATTGACACGCTTGCGGGCGCCTTCAGCCGTGCAAGGGCGTTTTCGTTTCCGATTTGGGGGAGGGTGTGCAGGGTATGACTACAAAATCCTCGGATGACGCGGTTATCCGGAAGCGCATAACCGCCTTGGACGCCCAAATTATTGGTCTGATGAGGGAGCGGGACGCCCTCATTCACGAATCACGCATGCGCCGTCGTCAGAGCGAGGGCATGTTAGTCACGCCCGAACGGGCGCCCACTTTGAACAGAGCGAGTATTGTCAATAAAGCGCCGGCAATAGCGGTTGCGCATAGCGTCGAAAAGGCGCCGTCGATAGTCGATGGGGAGAGCTTCCAGCCATCGTCAGCAGATGCGAATCTCGTCGCCACGCAACTGTCGACGATAGGCTTGAATGATCCGCGGGACGCTGTTGCGGCAATCGATACAGAGACAATCGAAGCGCCGGTTTCGACAATCCATTCAGAGGAAACAGACGCGCCTCTCCCGATAGTCTATTTCGACGATATGGACGAAGAAGCCCCGTCGCCCGTTGACGAGCTTCCCGAGGAGGCCCCTGTTTTTATTGGGGCCGATAGCGACGAAGAGGCGCCGCTAACGGATGTTGCTGATGACGTCGAGCATGCGTCATTGACGAGCGAGGCGCATAGCCTCGAAGAGCCTCCGGCCGATGCGAAGCTCCTCGCCGAGCAAGTGCCCACCGTAGACGTGAATGATTCGCGCGACGTTCTTCCACCGATCGATATCGATACAACCGAAGCGCCGGTTTCGACAATCTATTCAAACGAAACAGCGGCTCCGTCCTCCATAACCGAAATCGCGGATATGCAGGAGGAGCGCGCGTCGTCGGACGGTGAGCTACCCGACCAAGCGCCTATTTTGGCGAGCGTCGATATGCCCCAAGAGCTGCCGCTAACAGCGGTTGAGGATGGCATCGAGGCGGCGTCATTGACGAGCGAGGCATATACCGCCGAAGAGCCTCCGACCGATGCGCATCTCCTCCCCGAGCAAGTCCTCATCGTAGACGTGAATGATCCGCGCGACGCTCTTCCCGCAATCGATAGCGATACAATCGAAGCGCCGGTTTCGACAATCTATTCAAGCGAAACAGCGGCGCCGTCCCCCATAACCGAAATCGCGGATATGGAGGAAGAACGCCCGTTGTCGGACGACGAGCTACCCGAACAGGCGCCTATTTCGGCGAGCGCCGATATGCCCCAAGAGCTGTCGTCAACAGCGGTTGAGGATGGCGTCGCGGCGGCGTCATTGACGAGCGAGGCATATAGCCTCGAAGAGCCTCCTGCCGATGCGCATGGCCTCCGTGAGCGAGCGCCCACTGAAGACTTGGATGATCTGGCCGAGGCTAGTCCGTCTATCGATACCGATGCAATCGAAACGCCGCCTCCCATCGCCAACCTCAGCGATATGGAAGACGGGGGTGCGCCGCCGGACGGCGAGAGACCTAAGGAGACGCTCGGCGGAGCGCAACAGCAGGAAGCCGAGGGCGTCCAATCTCACCCGATGGAGGAGGATAGCATCGAAGCCATGCTTGCCCGATTGGAAAAACGAACAGGCGAGGCCGCACGCCCCCAGTTACCTGAAGTGGAAAGTATCGAAGTCATGCTGGCCAGGTTGGAAAAGGGGCAAACCCCGGGGCGCCCCCCTCACTGATTTCCTCCCTGGTAGTAACGCTCAAAAAGCTTCAGCAGCGTTTATGAACTCTCTACTGTAGTATAATACTGTTATCGAATAAGGGGGATCCGGTGGCGTTATCGAAAGCCGTCGCGAAAGTGTATCTCGCGGGACCAGAGGTCTTCCTTCGCAATCCCCATGAAATCGGCGAAGCCAAAATCGCCATTTGCGCCTCGCATGGTCTTGAAGGTCGCTTCCCATTGGACGGGGATATCGATTTCGACGGCATGGCGATACGGGAATGCGGCTATGCGATCTATCGCGGAAACGAAAAACTCATGCTGGAATGCGACGCCATCATCGCTAATCTGACTCCGTTTCGTGGGCCGGGGATGGATGTGGGGACGGCGTTCGAAATCGGCTTCATGCGCGCCGCCGGCAAGAAAATATTCGGATATACGAATTCTTCGCTGACTCTGTTCGATCGCGTTCTTAAGGCTAATCCAAAAGGGCTTAAACGTCGCAAAGAGCCATTGACGGGGATGCTTTTCGAGGACGAAGAAAAGCTCGGGGTGGAGCAATTCGGTTTCGCCGATAACCTGATGATTGACAGCGCGATCCACGAAAGCGGCTCGACTGTCATTACGGGCAAGAGCAAGCGCCGCGAACGCTATACCCACCTTGGCGCGTTCGAGGACTGCGTGCGGCATGCGGCTGTACAGTTGCAAGAGCTGAACACGTAAGCAAGCGGACGATGTCGACTCATCGCGCCGGCCGGAATGGCATGCCGAGCGCCTTTGGCATCGACTGGCCCCGGCCTGCGACAGCGAGGACGGCGACCGTCACGATATAGGGGAGGGCGGCGATCCACGGCGTCGGAATCACACCCAATCCGGCGAACGCGAATCCCTGAAGGCGACTCTGGATGGCGTCGGCGGTCGCGAACAACACGCACGCCCACAAGGTCGGCCATGGCCTCCAGCGACCGAGAATAAGCGCGGCGACGGCGAGGTAACCCTTCCCGGCGGTCATGTCGCGGGAATAACCGGCATTGGCCGCCATCGAGAGATAGGCGCCCGCCAATCCAACGAGGGCGCCGTTCAAGATCAGCCCCTGAAGACGGAGCGCGATCACATTACGGCCGGCGGTGACGACGGCGTCAGGGTTCTCACCCGCGGCTCGCAATCGCAGGCCCCAGCCCGTGCGGTATAGCAGAAACATGCTGGCGGGAACCGCAAGCGCCGCAAAATAGACAAGGCTGCTATAGCCGCTGATCGCTTCCGCGTAGACTCGGCCGGCAAAGCCGCCAGCTTGAGCCAGCGTATGCGCGAAAGGCAGGGATTGGCTCATAAGCCGCGCGCTGTCCGAGAGCGGTGGCGTCTGACCACCCAGGGGAAACAATGCATAGGCAAGGGTTGGGACCAGGCCGGCCGAAATAATGTTGATCGCCATCCCCGAGACGACCTGATCGCCTTGCTTCCAGACCGTGGCGTAGAAATGCAGGAGGGAAAACAGGATCGCCGCGGCCATTGCGGCGAAAAGGCCCAGCGCCGCGCTGCCGGTCACCGACGCGATAGCGGCTCCCGCGAAGGCGCCGGCCAGCATTTTGCCTTCGAGTCCAAGATCGGCCACGCCGCTCCGTTCCGCGAACAGACCGCCCAGCGCCGCCAGTATCAGCGGAGTCGCCAGGCGAACGATGGAGGCGGCGACGACCAGGAACTCGTTCGCGATCATGGCGTCGAACCGCCCGCTACCGGAACCGTCGCTAATCGAGCCAGCTTGAAACGCGGCAATCCTATCTGCCCCCGCAAGGCGCCGGCGAACAGCACGACAAAACCCTGCACAAGCACGATCAGCTCGCGGTTGATGCTGGGGTTATCGATCATCAGATCGACGCTGCCCTGAGACAGGGCCGCGAACAGAAGCGCTCCCGGCACAATCCCCCAGGCGCTGCTTCGCCCCGCCATGAGCCCGACCGCTATGCCGACGAACCCGGCGCCGTTGGGAAAATCGAGGATCAGGCGGTGATGCGCGCCCATGATCTCGTTTACCCCGGCCAATCCAGCGAAGCCGCCGGACAGACACATGACAGCGATGGCGATGCGTCCCGCCTTGATCCCGGCATAGGCCGCGGCGTCGGGATTGCCGCCCAGCACCCGGAATTCGTAGCCCCACACGGTCCGGCGCACCAGAATATGCGCCAGGGCGACGGCGCCCAAGGCCAGCAAAAGGCTGACATTGGCCGGTGATTTCGCGATCGTGACGCCCATCGCGCCCGCGATTTTGCTGAAGGACGGCATCCACAGGGCGGGGTCGAAAGAGGCTGTCTCCGGCGCCGCCTGACCCGGCTTGATCATCACGCTGGTCAAAAGCCATGTCATCAGCGCTGCGGCGATGAAATTGAACATGATGGTGGTGACGACGAGCGAGCTTCCCCTGCGGGCCAAAAGCAGCGCGGGCAAGAACGCCAAGGCCCCGCCAAACACCATCGCGGTCACACAGGCGACCGGCGCGACGATCCAGCCGGGCAGGCCGGCCAGCAACATGCAAGCGAGACCGGCGCCAAGGCCGCC
>CAJCJC010000482.1 GCA_903970575.1 Alphaproteobacteria bacterium | reverse complement strand
GCGCGGACCCAGCAGCGGATAGAGGCTTTCATTTGGGTTGTTTGCCTGTCAATCGGCAACTTCGTCGTGATCGGCGCGATCAAGACGGTCCTAAGCGGCGGCGGCGGCGAGACGGTTCTAGGCGCGGCCGCCAATATTCTGGGAGAGCGCGTATCGTTCGCCATCGCGATCACAACGATGATCCCCCTGGTACGCTATCTAAGGGATCATTCCACACTCATTCCTAGGACGCGCTGGGTAAAAATAGGGTTGGATTTCCTAACCGTTTGCTGCGTTTTGTCGACCGTCGGGTCGCAAGCGCGAACAGGCGTGGTTTGTTTGGCGGTGCTCGGAGCCTTTTATTTCGTAAAGTCAAAACGGAAGATGACGTTCGTAATGCTACTTCCGTTCCTGGCCGCGCTCATCTACATCGTCGCGCCGGAAGGGTATTTCGATCGTATGAATACGATTGAAACCCATACCGACGCCTCCTCCCAAGGCCGCATCGACGCCTGGATATGGGGCTGGAACTTCGCCCTTCAACATCCGATCGTGGGCGGTGGATATCACAGCTATCTTTTCCACCAGACCGGAACGATCGAGCACCCCATGTATCTCGAAGCGCACAACATCTTTTTCGAAACGATGGCAGACCACGGGTTTGTGGGGTTGGGGCTTTTAGTATTGCTGTTATTCGGCACGATCATAAACTGTCAGGCTATTAGCAAACGGGCCCGGCGCCTGCCGGAACTCGCATGGGCGGTCAATCTCGGAACCATGCTCCAACTCGCGATGTGGACCTTCATCGCGGGGTCGCAGCTTCTCCATACCGCGACGCAGAGCATGCCTTATGAGATTTGCGCGCTCAGCCTTGCGGCGCGCGGCATCGTGGAGCGCCGATTGGCGCTGGAACCGCGCAGCGTGATCTTGGCCGTGAATGCCCCGAAGACCGTCAGGCCAAAACCAATCCTATCGCCGGCGCCAAAGCCGGCGGTCGCCAGCTATTCGCGGCGCACGTGAATTCTTGTATGGGGCGTTGAAAGCGACCATATTCAGAAATCACGCGGGAGAAAACGATGGCCAATTTCATTTGGACCGGCATTCTTTACTTATGCACGCTTACCATCGTGCTCGTTTGCTATCGCGCCTTCATTCAAGATCGCAAGGCCGATCGGGAAGCGAAAACTAAGGGGATGATTGAGCGTGTCTATTTGAAAAAGCCGGCTGACGTCCCCGCGGTCGTCGCGCAGGAAAAAACCATCAAGAACCAAATTCCGGGCAGGAAGGCTGAGACGCCCCCCTGGATGGCCAAGGCGAAGCGCGCTTAACCTCCAATTCCTTCATGGCGCGTCGGACAATGCGCGCTCATGAGATGAGCGCATCCTGACAGCCGTTCAACCCGCTGGGACGGCGGTTTTGCAAGAGCCCATACTTCCTCCTCGAGGTGAGTCGCCGCCTCGACTGGACAGCATCGAGGTCTGCCGCGGCGTTGCGGCGACCATGGTGCTTGCCAGCCATGCCGGAGTGATCCTCGCCGCGCCGGCGAACTTTGGCGCCTCTCCGTTCGGGCAGTTTTTCCATTTCGGACGTTCCGGCGTCGACTTCTTTTTCGTGCTCAGCGGCTTCCTGATCTCGCTGTTGCACTGGAAGGATATCGGCGCGCCAAAACGGCTTAAACGCTATGCGATCCGGCGCCTGACCCGCATATACCCCACCTATTGGCTGGTTCTGCTGCCCATTATCCCGTTCGACATTTTCACCCACACACTGTTCGACGATTACGCGAAGCCGTTCGAGGTCCTGAAATCCGTTTTCCTTCTGCCGCAAGACCACACGATCCTCGACGTGACATGGAGCCTGCGGAACGAGCTTCTGTTCTATGTCCTGTTCGGTCTGATGATCTTAAGCCGACGCATCGGGCTGGCGGTTATCGCGGTCTGGATTATCGCGCTCGTGGCCCGGCCATTTGCTTTTGGCGCCATAGCCGACCCGTGGCTCAATCTGCTGACCTATCCGATGAATGTCGAGTTTCTTGCGGGGGTCGGCGCGGGGTGGCTGTTTCCGCGACTATCCATCCGCAGGCCGGAGTTTCTCCTCGGCCTCGGTTTAACGGCTTTCGTCGCGCTGTGGTTCGCGGAAGACAGGCTTTGGTTGTTGAGGCTGCCCTGGAGCCTTTTTTTCCTGGTCTGCGTCGCCTATGGCCTGGCGGCAAGCACGGTCATCATCGGCCTATCGACGCTGGAAAGGCAGCGGCGAATAACGATGCCACGGGCGCTCGTCGCGCTCGGCGGGGCGTCATATCTGCTTTATCTCATTCACGTTCCGGCGCTTTTGATCATGGGCGCCAGCGAACGCGTCTTTCACCTGTCGCGCTTCGCGCCATCGTGGGCGCTTGCGACTGCGTTCATCCTCATTACGATGGCGGGCGCGGTGATCCTCAATCGCATGGTCGAACAGCCGCTGCTGCGCGCCATCCGAAAATCGGCGCCAATAGTAAGCCCGGGCTCTAATCCCGCGTAAACCCAACGATTAGGCAACCTGTCGCGGAGACTATTCCGCGGCCATCTTCGCCCGATTCCAATTCCGAACCTTTTTGGTGCCGAAGCCGCTTTTCTTCGCGAACTCGGACCGGCTCAACGTGTAATTCGGTGACGCCATCGGATAATCCGGTGGCAACCGCCACTTGGCGCGATATTGCTCCGGCGTCAGCCCATAGCTGGTGCGAAGATGGCGCTTCAGCATTTTCAGCTTAAGGCCATCCTCAAGGCAAATCAGGTAATCGGGAAAGACTGACTTTTTTATCGGCACCGCCGGGGCGAGATTGGTAGCCAGGTCCGGCGTCGTCAGGTCAACCTTGGCCAAACTGGCATAGACCGCGCCGATAACCTCCTCGACGGACTCCATGCGCACGCGATTCTTCGCGACGTAAGAAGCGACAATTTTAGCGGTTAGATCAACTAAAACGTGCTGATCCTTCCAAGAAGATGATTTCTTGTCCATAGGAGCCTCACATAGCCACAGATTCCTTCTGTAACCTATGTTAATACCCCAAATTCACAAAAAGCAACCTGGATTAGTATTTTGCAATCGATCTTGTTGAAACATATCCAGCGCCCTTCGAGTACAATAACCACGCAAAGGACCGGACTTATAATTCGGAGCGCGGCGAAAAACCGGAGATGTTTACAACTTTAAATTAGTGGAAATACTCTCCCCATGGAGATTGTCGACTAACCCCGCGCAACGTCCTCGATCTGAAATTGAACGCGAAGATCTCCGTTCCATCGATCGAGCTTGACGCGTCCGGCGAGCGACACCGGCCCTCCCCCCGCATTCAACAGCGCCTGACCGAGCGGGCCGCCGACCGCGCGGAACGCGATGGCCTTAAGTCTCCCGCCGCCACCATCGGAAACCACGCAGCGCACATGATTGGCGCCGACCAGATCGGCCCTGACGATCCGGGCGCCGGTAAGGGCGAAGCGGGGCTCGGCGTTTCCCGACCCGAAGGGACCGAGGCGTTCGATCGACTCCGCCAAGTCGACGGTGGCCCCGCCGCATGACAAGGTGGCGTCGATCTCCAGAACCGGATCGGCCCTGTCGCCGCCATCGACAAAGCGGGCGCCCAGGAAGGCGGAGAAAAGCTTCATCCTGT
>CAJCJC010000481.1 GCA_903970575.1 Alphaproteobacteria bacterium | reverse complement strand
CGCCGAAATCGGCGTCGCCGTCGCGCAATTCTATCCGGATATCAGCCTGACCGGTCAGGTTGGCCTGGCAGGCCTACAGCCTAGGGACCTGACCCGATGGGCGAATAATTTCTATGAATTCGGCCCCGCGATTTCCCTGCCGATCTTCGAGGGCGGGCAACTCACCGCCAACCTCGCGCTGGCGAAGGCGGATCAGGCCGAGGCGGCGGCCGATTATCGCAAGACGGTGCTGAACGCCTTGCGGGACGTCGAAAATGCGCTAGCCGCGTATCGCACGGAATTGCGGCGAAACCGGGCGCTCGAAGCAACCGTCGCGGCGCAGACGACGGCGCTCGAGATCGCGCGCGCCCAGTACATCCATGGCGTCTCCACCTTCATCAACGTTCTGACGGCGGAAAACAGCCTCGCGGCGCAGCATCAGGCGCTGATCCAAAGCACCCTGTCGCTAACGACCGACGTCGTGAACCTCTACAAGGCGCTCGGCGGCGGCTGGCAACCGCAAGACGGCGCGGAGCCAGCCGGAGAAGCCGACGTCGGTCCTCATGGTTAACTATCTCAAGGCCAATTATTTCAGCGTGTAAGACGATCGACTTGGGGGCCGATGTAAAATCGGTTCTTGACAGGCCGCGCGGCATTGATGCGAAAGTGACGGGCGATCTGGCGGCGATGTCGCAACCGGAATAATATCGTGTGAATCGAAGAGCCGACCCGAGGGACCAGCATGAGCGAACCGATAACGGCCGTCACCAGACGGGCCTTGTTTCTGGCCGGCGGCGCGGGCGCTCTTGCGCTCGCCGCGGTGAACGGGTCGCAAGCCGCCGGGTCCAACAATGTGGAAAAGGCGAACATCCAGCTCGTCAAGGATTTCTGCAAGGCCTGGGCAGACGATCCGCCCGACGCGGATAAAATGGCGAGCGATTTCCTCGCGGATGACGTCACGGTGCGCTTCGGCGACACCATCCTGCCGGTCACCGGGCAGGACGCCGCGGCCGAGTTATTCAAATCGTTTCTCAATAATGGCGAACGTTACGACCTTAAAATCGTCGATACCTGCGCCCACGGACCCGTGGTCATGAATTCCCGAATAGACAGCACCATCAAGGACGACCGGGTGACCAATCCAACCCAGGTCGTCGGCGTCTTTGTCATTCGCGATGGCAAGATCAAGGAATGGAGCGATTATGTCTGATGTCGCCCATCGATCCAGATGGGTATAGGCGTTTGCGGGCTTAGGGGCACAAACAGCACGCGCGCGCCCCCGCGAAACCATCCGTTCAGGCCATTGTTCCTAACATTCAAGGGGATTTTAAACTCGGTCCGGCGTACCTGTTCTATTGCACATAATTTATGGATTTTATGGCGAAATGGGTGTCGGGCGTGGGCAGTGAACTTGCGGTAGATGAGGGGCGGGATTTTTCCGCCATTCGCCGCACGGTGACGATCGCCGGAATCGTCGTTTCCCTCGCGATCCTGGTGCTGGCTGCCTCCATATCGTGGACCTTTCGGCAACGAACGATCGCGGACGCCGAAGGTAAATTGACGACCGTCAGCAAGATGGCGGCGGAGCAAGCAATCCAGACCCTCTCCGCCGCCGATCTCCTAACCCGGTCTATTCAGGAATTCGTCGCCACGCCGGCCTTTCCCGATCAGGCCGCCTTGCATGAACGGGCCACCTCGCGGGGCTTTCAAGAGGCCTTGATCAGGTGGCGTGAGGTCCTGCCGCAGATCGACGTCGCGGTGGTTACAGACGCCGCCGGCGATATTCTCGCCACCACGCGGCAGTTTCCGGCGCCGAGCGTCAATCTGGGGGCAGCCGATATATTCAATAAGATAAAGCACAACCCCGATCGTGGCCTGACGATCAGCGACCCGGGCTTGATCAACGTCACCGGCCACTGGGTCTTCTATCTTGCGCGCGCGCTGCTTGACGATCAGGGACGTTTCGCCGGCATCGTCACGGTCGGCATTCAGTCTGAATACTTCGCGCATGACTTTTCGCTGATCAAGATCGGGGCCGATACGTCCATGGGCCTCGAAATTCGCGATGGGATTCTGGTCGCGCGATGGCCTCGCGTGGACGGCGCCATCGGTACGCAACTTCCCCGTGCGTCCGCCGTTAACCATGGCCCGGACTCGGACAATACCGAGCAGGACCTCGCTTTGGGACTCGACCACAAATTGCGGCATCTCGCGGTCACGGCGTTCCGAATTCAGGATACCCTCTTCACTCTATCGGCCACACAGTCGCAAGACGCGATCCTGGAACCCTGGCGACGCCAATCCCTCGGCATAGCGGGCTTCGCGATCGTCAGCATCACCATACTCGCGGTTCTGATCCGGCTTCTGTTTCGAGCGCTGCGTGAAGAAGAGGCCTGGCGCTTCGCCGCCGCGGAACGGGAGACACGGCTCTCTCGGCAGGCCGAGGAACTGGCCATGGCGCGGGATCAGGCCCAGGCGGCGAGCAAAGTGCGGGGCGAATTTCTCGCCAATATGACGCATGAACTCAGAACGCCGCTGAACGCGATTCTTGGCTTTTCCGAAATCATCCAAAAACAGATGTTCGGGCCGATCGGCGACGATCGCTATCGTGAATTCATCGACGATATTCATAGCAGCGGGCGCCACCTGCTTGAGATCATCAGCAACATCCTTGATCTGACCAAAGTCGACTCCGGCCGGCTCGAACTTGACGAGGAGGAGGTCGATGTCGTCGATCTTATGGAGTTATGCATCAGGCTCGTGCGCGACACCGCCGTAAGCGGAAGGGTAAAGCTGAGAATGGTCCGGCCTGCCCGCCAAGCCTTCATCCACGCCGACCCAACACGATTGAAGCAGATTCTTCTCAATCTTCTCTCCAACGCCATAAAATTTACCCCCGAGGACCATGCGGTTACATTATCGGTGGAAGATTCCGAGGATGATTATTGCTTCGTGGTGACCGACACGGGCATTGGTATGTCCGAGGCGGAAATCGCGGACGCGATGCAGCCATTTCGCCAGATCGACAATTCGCTGGCCAGGCGCTACCCAGGGACAGGCCTTGGACTGCCGCTGACGAAATCGCTCGTCGACCTTCACGGTGGCGTCCTGGAAATAGTGAGCGCGATCGGCCAGGGAACCACCGTCACTGTCAGATTGCCAAGATCGCGGGTCGTTGGATATCGCGTGACCGAGCCCGGATGATCCGCGGCCGGGCTTAAGCCAGGGGCTGGTGATTGCCAATGATTAGCTAGCTATCTATCTTGTGGCGTCTTCTCGCTCCATGTCGGAAACTCCCATGCGTTTGTTGTTTGGAACCGCAGCCCTGGCATTCGCCAGCATAGCCGGCTGCACCGTCGGGCCCGATTTCACGCCCCCACAAGTCGATGCTCCCGCCGGTTGGAGTGGGACCGCCGAAAACGCCGGTCCCGCGCGCCAGTTCGTGAGCGACGCCGAGGCAGACAACGCCGCCTGGTGGAAATCCTTCAACGACCCCGAACTCACATCGTTGATCGAGCGGGCGCGGGACGCCAACCCTACCTTGCGGCAGGCCGCCCTGCGTATCGAGGAGGCGCGGGGGCAACTCAAAGCCGTCGATGCGCGCAACCTGCCCACCGCCTCGTTCGATAATTCCTATGCCCGCACGGCCCTGTCCCCCAACGGCGCGCTCAGCCTTTTCAATAGCGGAACCGGAAGCCAGACCGCCGCGCAGGCCGCTACTGGAGGCGTTCCCGCGACCCTCATCCCATTTGCGCTGCCGCCATTCGATCTGTTCCAGACGGGCTTCGATGCGTCCTGGGAAATCGATCTTTTCGGTCGAGTCCGCCGATCTGTCGAGTCCGCCGGCGCTCAGGCCCAGGCGCTGGTGGAGGATCGCAACGACGCCCTGGTGTCGGTATATGCCGAGATCGCCCGTTCCTATATCCAGCTTCGCGGGACGCAACGCCTGATCGCGATTACGCAGGATAATATTAAGTCGCAGGTCGCCGCCTATAATCTCACGCACGCGCAGGCTCAGGGTGGCGAGACCAGTAATCTGGATGTCGAGACCGCTTCGGCGGAGGTCGCCACCACCCAGGCGCAATTGCCCATGCTGCGGGATGACGAGACGCATGCGATCAACGCGCTCAGCCTCTTGTTGGGCCTGGAGCCCGGCGCCCTCCAGAAGGAGCTTGAAACCGTTCAGCCCCTTCCACTGACGCCGCCCAGCATCCCGATCGGTTTGCCCGCTGATCTGGCGCGGCGCCGCCCTGACATCCGCCGCGCCGAGGCCGAGCTTCACGCGGCGACGGCCAATATAGGCGTCGCCACCGCCGATCTTTACCCCAGATTGACCATGTCCGGGTCGTTCGGCCTTCAGGCCATACGCTTTAACAAGCTGGGCGATTGGGCGAGCAAATTTTATGATTTTGGTCCCTCTCTCTCGATCCCGGTTTTCAATGGGACGACATACGCGAATATCTCCATTCAGGAGGTTCGGCAGAAGGAATCGGTTTTGACGTATAAGACGACCGTGCTCAACGCCTTGCACGATGTCGAAAACGCGGTCTCGTCTTATGGGGCTCAGCAGGTGCGGTTGCGCTCGCTAAAGCTGGCGGCCGAGGCGAACGAGCATTCTCGAGCCTTGGCGCAGCAGCGCTATAAGGCCGGGCTGTCCAGCTTCCTCGATGTTCTCGATGCCGAGCGCCGTCTTTACGCATCGCAAACCGGCGTGGCGCAGAGCGAGATCGCGATCGAAACCAATCTTATCGCCGTTTACAAAGCTTTGGGCGGCGGCTGGAACGAGTCGACCGACGTGTCGACTGACGCGGTTCAGCCCGCCGCGATGCACTGACGGTTTAAACCCATGGTCAAGCTCAACCAAATCTATACGCGCACGGGGGACGAGGGGCAAACCGGTCTGGGCGACGGCCAGCGGGTTCCAAAGGACTCTCCGCGCATCGCCGTGATGGGCGCGGTCGACGAGGCGAATGGCGTAATCGGGATCGCGCGGCTTGAGGCGTTGCGCCTATCCGACGCCGAACCGGCGGCCTCGTTGCTGCGCATTCAGAACGATCTCTTCGATCTTGGCGCCGATTTATGCGTTCCGGCGCCGAGCGGCGAAGCGGATAAGCGGTTGCGCATCGCGCAAAGCCAGGTCGATCGTCTGGAGCGTGAAATCGACGTCATGAACGCGATGCTGGCGCCGCTGACATCCTTCATCCTGCCGGGCGGCGATCCCACCGCGTCCTATCTCCATTTGGCGCGGACGGTGGTGCGGCGGGCGGAGCGGGAGTGCTGGGGCCTCGCGTCGACCGAGGAGCATGTTAACCCACTCGCTCTCCACTATCTCAATCGGCTCAGCGACCATCTTTTCGTGCTCGCCCGCTGGGTCAATCT
>CAJCJC010000480.1 GCA_903970575.1 Alphaproteobacteria bacterium | reverse complement strand
ACCGCCGGGCTGGCCCGCGAGGCGCTGGACAATCATTGGATCAAGCTTGAGGTAATCGGCGACCGCGAGACGCTCTATCCCGATGTCGAGCAGCTGCTGAAAGCGGCCGGGCAATTGATAGAACAGGGTTTCGCCGTTCTGGCCTACACCAATGACGATCCGATCACCTGCCAAAAACTGGCCGATATGGGTTGCGCCGCGGTGATGCCGCTGGGCGCGCCCATCGGCTCGGGTTTGGGCATTCTGAACCCCTATAACATAGAAACGATCTGTCGAAAGCTGGAGACGACGCCCGTCATTCTGGACGCCGGGATCGGAACGGCGTCCGACGCCGCGCTGGCGATGGAGCTTGGGTGTTCGGGCGTTTTGCTCAACACCGCGATCGCCCGCGCCGATGATCCGGTGGGCATGGCGCGGGCGATGCGCCTGGCCGTCTCAGCCGGGTGGGAGGCGCGCGCGGCGGGGCGAATCCCCAAGCGCCGCTATGCCGAGGCGTCCAGCCCCGAGCTGGGGCTGATCGCCTCGTGACATGGCGATGAGTCTACCCGATCCGCCGATCCTGGTGATCACGGATCGCGGTCAATGTTCCGAACCGATCGAGGCGCGGGCCGAAAAGCTGTTCCAAGGCGGCTGCCGCTGGTTGTCTCTGCGCGAAAAGGACATGGATGCGGGAAACAGACTGTCGCTGCTGCGGCGGCTGATCGAGATCGGCGCGGGCGTTGGCGCGCGGGTTAGCGTTCATGGCGATTTGGAAGCCGCGCTGCGCTTAGGCGCGTCGCTGCATCTGCCGGCGGGCTCCAATCCGCGCCCTGTTCGCAATCTGGTTGGAAGCACGGTTTTTCTCGGCCAATCTTGCCATGACGACGCGGAGGTCCAGGCGGCCGAAGGCGCGGATTACGTCACGCTGAGCCCGGCTTTCGTGAGCCCGAGCAAGCCCGGTTATGCGCCATTCCTGTCGTTGACGGATATCGCGGCGATAACGCGGCGTTCTGCCCTTCCCGTCTTGGCTCTGGGCGGCGTGACGGCGGAGAATTTGACGGCCTTGGCAAACCTGGGCATCCGCGGAATCGCCGTGATGGGCGGCGCGATGCGCACGCCCGAACCCCAGACATGGTTCAGCGAACTCGCCGCGCGATGGCGGACAACCATCGTCCGCTCGCCGTCGGCTCAACCGTGAGACTTACGACGCGCCGGGCTTCACATAGGGCGTAAAGGCGCCCAGAAGGCAGGTTTCGCCGGTTCGGATCACCCGAATGGTCTCAAGATTGTCGCAATATTTGTCGATTCTGCTTTCCCAGATGAAACCGTCGCTGGGGGTTAGCGTCGCACAACTCCCTTGCAGATTGTTCACCCAAACCTTCCGGCCCAGCATGTAAAACAAGATCTGATGGCGGTTCAGCACCTGGGTATGATCGATCCGGTTGACTTCGAGACAGATCGGCTTAGCTGAATTTTGCTCCTGGGCGGCGGCAGGGCGGCCGGTTATCAGGGCGGTTACCGCCAGCGCGAGCATCGGGAACTTTTCCAGGCTCGCGGCCAATTTTGCCATAGGGTTTTTCGTGGAATAAAACATCTCTGGGGCTCCATAGATTTTAGACGTTTGCTTGCGCGAAACGTTAGGGATGCACATCAAACGCATTTGAGTTGCACGCAGTTCTATTGCCTATCCTTTGCGAGTGGTTCAGGGCATGGGCTTCGCCAAGGCGCACTATTCAGCATGCATCGAGCAACGATGAAACCAAAACGCAAATTGCTGGTCGGCGCCGCCTGCGCCTTAATCGTCGCTCTTATTGTCGCCCGGGTTCTTTCAGGCGGCGCGCCGGTGAAGGCAACCCAGACAGGTAAGCCAATTCCAGTCACAGCCGCCGTCGTGTCGCCGCACGATGTTTCACTGTATCTAAACGGCATTGGAACGATCCAAGCGTTCAATACCGTAACGATCCGGCCGCGCGTGGATGGCGAACTGGTCAATGTGGCGTTCCACGAAGGCCAGGAGGTGAAAAAGGGCGATTTGCTGCTGCAAATCGATCCGCGGCCCTATCAGGCCGCGCTGGACAACGCGCTCGCCAATCTGGCGAAGGACCAGGCGTCGCTCGCGACGGCAAAGCGCGACCTGGCGCGCTATGAAGACACCGCAGCGAAGGGCTATACGTCGCGGCAGCAATTCGAGACGCAAACCTCCCTCGCGGACGCCGCCGCCGCCACGGTGCAGGCGGACAACGCCATGATCGAGAGCGCCAGGGTGCAGCTTGGCTATACCAATATCGTTTCGCCCTTGGATGGCGTGACGGGGCTTCGCCTCGTCGACCAGGGGAATATCGTGCACGCCAGTGAATCGACCGGTTTGGTCGTCATCACCCAGGTGCAGCCGATTTCAGCGATCTTCACGCTGCCGCAGGATGTCCTGCCTAGGGTGATCGCGGCCAAAGCAAAAGGGATCCTTTCCGTCAGCGCAATGGATGGCGACAGCGGCGCCGCGCTTGACCAGGGCACGCTGGAGCTGATCGACAACGAGATCGATCAAACGACGGGCACTGTGCGGCTGAAAGCGAAATTCCCCAACGACGCCAGGACATTATGGCCGGGCCAGTTCGTATCGATCCGCCTGAAGCTGGGCGTGGTTGCAGGCGGTCTGACGGCGCCGACACGCGCGATCCAGCGGGGGCCGAATGGGTTTTTCGTCTTCGTGATCGGCCCCGACAGCAAGGTCGAGGCGCGGCCGGTGGAAACCGGAGAAGACGATCAAGGGCAAACGCTGGTGACCCAGGGCTTGCGCCCGGGAGAGCGGGTCGTTGTCACTGGGCAGGTCCGCTTGCAGCCGGGCTCCACGGTCCAGGCCATCGATGACGCGCGAACTGGCGCGGCCGGGCCCGGAGAGGCGGCTTCCGACGAGGGCAGGGCGGTCGTCCGGTGAGTTTTTCAAAAACGTTCATCGATCGGCCGATCGCAACCGCCCTGCTGATGGCGGCGATTTTACTGGCCGGCATATTGGCGTTCGGCCAATTGCCCGTCGCGGCCATCCCAAAGGTCGAGTTTCCAACCATTCAGATTCAGGCGTCCCTGCCGGGCGCGGATCCCGAGACCATGGCGTCCTCGGTCGCGACGCCGATCGAGCGGCAATTGGCGCAGATCGCAGGCATAGACCAGATGACATCGTCAAGCACGCTGGGCAGTTCCCAGATCAGCGTGCAATTCGACCTTTCCCGCGGCGTCGACGCAGCAGCGAACGACGTGCAAGCGGCGCTATCGGCCGCGGCCGGACAATTGCCCAAATCGATGCCGAACCCGCCGACATGGCGCAAGGCCAACCCGGCCGACCGGCCGATTTTGCAACTTGGCCTTACCTCTCCCATCATGCCGCTGGATCAGTTGGACGATCTGGCCGACACCAAGATCGCCCAGCAGCTGTCGCAGGTCGAGGGGGTGGCGCAGGTGCTGATATTCGGCGAGGAGAAGCCGGCGGTCCGCGTACAGATCAACCCGGTGAAGATCGCCAATCAGGGCCTGTCTCTGGAGGATGTGCGCGCCGCCTTATCCACCGCCAGCGTCGACGCGCCCAAGGGCAGTTTCGACGGACGCTATCAGGCCTCCACCATTTCGGCCAACGATCAGATCTTGAACGCCGAGGGGTATCGCCGGGTGATCATCGCCTATCGCAATGGCGCGCCGGTTCGGGTGTCGGATGTTGGGACGGCGATCGACGGGGTGGAAAACACGCAGGTCGCGGCCTGGGCCAGCGATAAACGGGGGATCGTGCTCGCGGTCTTCCGCCAGTCGGACGCGAATGTCATTTCCACCACCGACATGGTGAAGGCCGAGTTCGAGCGGCTGAAGGTCCTGTTGCCGCCATCGGTTCGGGTCGACGTTCTGGCGGACCGCACGCTGACGATCCGCGCCTCTGTCGCCGACGTCGAGGCGACCCTGATGATCACCATCGTGCTCGTGGTGATGGTCATCTTCCTGTTTCTACGCAAATTATGGGCGACCGTTATCCCTGGGCTGGCAGTGCCTCTGTCGCTGATCGGGACGTTCGCCGTCATGTATCTGATGGGATACAGCATCGACAATCTGTCGCTGATGGCGCTGACCATCGCCGTCGGTTTCGTGGTCGACGACGCCATCGTGATGATCGAGAATATCGTCCGCTATATCGAAAAGGGCTATAGCGCCTATGACGCGGCGGTGAAGGGCGCGGGGGAAATCGGGTTTACGATCGTGTCGATCACCGTGTCGCTGATCGCGGTGTTCATTCCGTTGCTGTTGATGGGCGGCATCGTAGGGCGGCTGATGCATGAATTCGCCATCACGGTGTCCATCGCCGTGCTGATTTCGGCCTTCGTGTCGTTGACCCTGACGCCTATGATGTGCGCGCGGTTCCTGGGCGGCCACGAGGCCAGCCACGGGGGACTATACATGGCGCTCGAGCGATTCTTCGATCGGGTTGTCGCGCAATATGCGACCCTGCTGCGGATCGTGCTGCGGCATCAGCGATTGACGCTGTTCTCGCTGTTCGGGACGATCGGGGTCACCATCCTGCTGTTCATGGCCATTCCCAAGGGCTTCTTCCCGCAGCAGGATACAGGCCTCATCATCGCCTCGACCGAGGCCGCGCTCGATATTTCCTTTAAGGAGATGATGCGCAAGCAGGAAGAGGCCGGCGCGATCATCTTGAGCGATCCCGCTGTGCTGGCGTTCAATTCAAACGCGGGGCCGGGCACGGGAAATACCGGAAATACCGGACATCTCTTTATTTCCTTGAAGCCGTTCGATCAACGGCCGGGCGTCACATCGGACGATGTGATTAACCGGCTGCGTCCGAGATTGGCCCAGATGAACGGGTTCAAGGTGTTCATGCAGTCGGCGCAAGACATCTCGGTCGGCACGCGGCCGACACGGACGCAGTATCAATATACGCTACAGGACCCTGACATAGCGGAGCTGAGCCATTGGTCCAACGTCATGCTGGAGAAGCTGAAGGCCATTCCGCAGCTGCGCGACTTAGCATCGGACCAGCAGGACACCGCGTCGCGGACAATGATCAGGATCGATCGGGACAAGGCGTCGCGCCTGGGCGTCAGCGCGCAAGCGATCGACGATACGCTGTACGACGCCTTTGGCCAGCGACAAGTGGCGACCATGTTCACGCAATTGAACCAGTATCATGTGGTGCTGGAAGTCGATCCACGATTCCAGCAGGACCCGTCGTCGCTGAACCAGATTTACGTGAAGTCCTCGACGGGAGCAGAAGTCCCGTTCGCGGCCTTCGCGCGGTTCGAGCCGGCGACGTCGGCGCTGCAAATCAATCATCAGGGGCAGTTCCCATCCGTGACACTGTCCTTCAATCTGGCTGAGGGCGCGGCGTTGGGGGACGCCACCAAGGCGATCGAGGACGCGGAACGGGCCACGCGATTGCCGGCGACGGTCACCGCGAGCTTTCAAGGCAACGCGCAGGCGTTTCAGGATTCGCTGTCGACAGTGCCTCTGCTGATCTGCGCCGCGCTGGTCTCGGTCTATATCGTGCTGGGCATGCTGTATGAGAGCTTTATCCATCCGCTGACGATTCTATCGACGCTGCCGTCCGCCGGAGTCGGCGCCCTCTTAATGCTGTGGGTTTTCAATTATCCGCTCGACATCATGGCGCTGATCGGGATCATCCTGTTGATCGGCATCGTCAAGAAGAACGCGATCATGATGATCGATTTCGCGCTGGAAGCCGAGCGCCATCAAGGCATGGCGCCGCGCGAGGCGATCTATCAGGCGGCGGTGCTGCGGTTCCGGCCGATTATGATGACGACGATGGCCGCGCTGCTGAGCGGCCTGCCGCTGATGCTGGCGAGCGGCGCGGGCTCGGAAATTCGCAGGCCGGTTGGCTACGCCATCGTGGGCGGGCTGTTGCTGTCCCAGATGCTAACCCTATTCACGACGCCGGTGGTTTATCTTTGTCTCGATCGGTTCGGCGCCTGGCTGAGCGGCGCCAAGCCCCTGCGGCAAACCAGCCATGCGGGGGACTCGCCGGAGGGCTCAATCTCGCTTCCGGGGGCGGCATGATATAAGCGCGGCGGTCGCGGATAATTTGCCTGACCACTATACGAGAACGAGGTTGAGCGATGCGTTTCGCGGTAGTCGCCTTGATGGTTCTTGCCTGTTTTCCGGCGTGGGGTCAGGATGGCCAGCTTGTTGCCACGGGTGAGCGGATCACACCACAGTCAATTCCCGGTACGATCATGCTGGCGCTCAACCCCGGCATCCCCGAGTTTCCCGATCACGTCATGGGACAGGCGGTCGCGGTGGCGCGAAGCCCGGATGGCGGCAGATTGCTGGCGCTGACCAGTGGATACAACAAGATGAGCGGTCCGGATGGAAAGACGGACCGAGGCGCCTCAAGCGAATGGGTGTTCGTCTTTGACGTAACCGGAACATCGCCCCGGCAAACCCAGGCGCTGCCTGTAGCGAACGCGTATATGGGCCTGACCTGGAGCGCGGATGGAAAAAGCTTTTATGTCTCGGGTGGCGTCGATGACGAAATCCATGTCTTCACCGCGAAAAATGGGTCGTTCGCGGAGGATGGCGCGCCGATCAAGCTCGGTCACATGGCGGGCCTCGGCGTCGCGGAGGCGCCGGAAGGCAAGGTCCCGCCCGAGCGCGTGGGGCATGAAGCCGACACCAAGCCGATGGTCGCCGGCCTGGCGATCGATCCCACCGGGAAACGCCTGTTAAGCGCGAATTTTCAAAACGATTCGGTCAGCGTGATCGACCTCGATAAGCGGGTCGTCATGGCCGAGCGAGACCTTCGGCCTGGCAGGAACGATCCGAAATCGGCGGGAATCCCCGGGGGTGAATATCCCGTGTCGGTTGTCTGGGCGGGCGCGGCTAAGGCCTATATAGCGGCCGAGCGGGACCGTGAGATCGTGGTTCTGGACCTTTCGCGCCCGACTCCGCGCGTGGCCGGGCGGATCGCCGTGTCAGGCGAGCCCAACGCGATGGTCGTGAACGCGCGCGCGCGCCGGCTCTACGCCACGCTCGACAACAGCGACGCGGTCGCCGTAATCGACACCGCGACGGATCGGCTGATCGAGACGATCCCGGCCTTGGGGCCAAGCCCGATCTTCGACCGGCTGAAGGGACTGCGCGGCGTGAACCCGAACGGGCTGGCGCTGACCACGGGCGGCGCGCAGCTGCTGGTAAGCGAAGGCGGAATCAACGCGCTGGCGGTTATCGACCTGTCGCCGGCGGCCCGCGGCGGCGCCCCGCCCAAGGTCAGCGATCGCGATGACGACGGCGATGACGATGGCGACACTGAGTCGGCGCCGAGCCTGAGCCGCGTCATCGGGCTTATTCCGACAGGCTGGTATCCAAACGCGGTGGCGTTGTCCGGCGACGGGCGAACCATTTTCGCCGTCAACGGCAAGAGCGTCCCCGGCGCCAATCCCGGCGCATGCCGCGATTCGCTGGATGCGGGTCCAGGGCCGAAGCCCTGCTCCGCGCGAAACCAGTATGTACTGCAACTGGAGCAATCGTCACTGACAGCCATTCCCGCGCCAGACGGCGCCATGCTGGCCAAGTCGACGCTGCGCGTGGCGGCGAATTTGGGCCTGGACGACGGCGCCGCCCGGGCGGTCGCCGAGGCGACAATGGCCGAGATCAGGAGCCGCATTCGCCACGTCATCTATATCATCAAGGAGAATCGCACCTATGATCAGATTCTGGGCGATCTACCCCAGGGGAATGGCGATCCGCGCCTTACCCTGTTCCCAGCGCCGTTGACGCCGAACCAGCACGCGCTTGCGACCAATTTTGTCACGCTCGACAATTTTTACGATTCGGGCGAGGTCAGCGGCGTGGGCTGGAACTGGTCCGTGGCGGGGCGGACGACGGATTTCACGGAGAAGACTGTCCCCATCGAATACGCAGGCCGGGGCTTGGAGTATGATTGGGAAGGCTTCAACCGCGGCATCAATGTGGCGCTGCCCCTTTCCGCCAGACGGCGATCGGATAGCGCGATCCCCGACGATCCGGATTTGCTGCCCGGGGCGGCCGATGTCGCGGCGCCCGATGCTGCAATCGCGGGAAACGCCAATGGCGAGGCGGGCGCCGGATATCTTTGGGATGCAGCCCTGCGGGCGGGGCTGACGTTGCGCAATTACGGTTTCTACGTCGACACATCCCATTACGCCGTGAAGGATCGTAACCGGACCATGCCGTCGCGCCACCCTTTCGCGGAGAACATCGTGCAAGCGCTTCCGGCCAAGCAGGCCCTCGCGCCCGTAACCGATCTTTACTTCCGGGGATTCGACCAGGCCTTTCCGGACTTTTGGCGGTTCCAGGAATGGAAACGGGAGTTCGACCTATACGTCGCGCACGGCGACTTGCCGGCCTTGTCACTCGTGCGGCTGGCGCACGATCATTTTGGCGATTTTGCGGACGCGATCGACGGGCTGGGCACGGTGGATGGAGAGATGGCCGACAACGATTACGCGGTCGGAATGCTGATCGAGGCCGTGGCCGCCAGCCGGTACAACGACGACACGCTGATCTTCGTGGTCGAGGACGACGCCCAGAACGGGGCGGACCATGTGGACGCCCATCGCAGCATCGCGTTCATCGCCGGACCCTATGTAAGGCACGGTGCGGTCGTGTCGACGCATTTTACCACGCTAAACTTCCTGCGCACGATCGAGGCGGCGCTGGGCCTGCCGCCGCTCGGTCTCAACGATGCCCTGGCCGCGCCGATGGCGGAGGTTTTCGATCAGGGCCAGAAGGATTGGAGCTTTACCGCGACCGTTCCGGCGGCGCTGCGTAAATCCGCCCTGCCGCTGCCGCCGGAAATCGGCGTTCGGCATGCGGACGCCGCCGGTTGTTACGATGCGCCGCGCCGGACGCCCGATTGGTGGGCGCGCGCCATGCGCGGGCAGGATTTCTCGACCGAGGACAGGCTGGACACCGCGCGATTCAATCGGGCGCTGTGGCGCGGATTGATGGGCGACGCGCCCGAACCCGCGGCAGCCTCCGGCGCCGATTTAAGGGTGGACCGGGCGGCATTGCTGGCGCGTTTCGGGCTAGGCTGCCCCAAAACGCCTCAAGCAGGCGTTCGGCTGAACTGACCGCTGGCGAGCCTGGTTCGCAGTTCGGCGTTCTCTTTTTCGAGCGCCGCCAGACGATCGCGTAGCGGCTGAACGGCCCTAGCGATTTCCCCTTCGGTGAACCGCGGTGTGATATGCTGCGGGCAGTTCCAATCGAACGCCGTGAGGCGCAGCAGCAGGATGCGTTCCGGCTTGGCCTTGTAGCCCGGCATGGCGACGACCGCCGCAAGATCGGGATTCATATCGAGCCGGACCGCCTCGACACGCGCGAAGATTTTGAGCCGGGCCTTGCGTGCGTAATCCACGAGGATAAGCGCCGCGCGATCATCGGCGCCGAGGTTGCCGACGCTAATGTATTGCCGGTTGCCGCGATAATCGGCGAAGGCCAACGTTTTGTCATCCACGACTTTCAGGAAGCCCTGTGGGCCGCCACGGTGCTGGACATAGGGCCAGCCGGTTTCCGAGACGGTCGCCATGTAAAAGCTGTCCCGCTGGGCGATGAAGTTAGCCTCCTCGGGCGTGAATCTATCGAACTGGCGATCGCTCTTGAAGTCCCGCCAGGCATGTTCGCTCCCCATCGCCGCCTGCGCGGCGCGGACGCTCGGGGTGGCGGCGATGTCGAGAAATCCATAGGACATGGAGGAACACCTTTTGTTAGAACTGAGGACGAGCTGGCGGCCGAAACGGCCAGCCAGCTCGCGCCTTGAGTCAGACGGCCTCCACGGCGCGGACCACCGGGAAGTCAATGTCCGTCTGAGCGACCAGATTGAGCAGGTTCGTAAAAATGTTCTCGGCGGTCACGGCGATGATCTCGACGATCTGGCCGTCGGAGAAGCCCGCGTCGCGAACCGCTTCGATGTCGTGGTCGCTGACCTGACCACGGTCGCGCGCGATTTTGGTCGCGAAGCGTAGGGCCGCGCCCGCCTTCGCGTCGCCCGATTTACCCTTGCGATTGAGGGCGACCTCCTCCGGGGTAATCTTCGCTAGATTCAGGCCGAGATAGCTGTGCGCGGACAGGCAGTAGTCGCAGCCGTTCACCTGGGCGACGGCAAGCGCGATCCGCTCGCGCATCTTCACGTCGAGCGTCTTGGTGAGCGCCGCGTTATTCGCGGTGACGCCCTGAAGCGCCGCCGGGCTGCTTGCGATCAAACGGAACATGTTGGGGACGACGCCCAATTGTTTGTGAACGGTGGCGAGGATCGGCTTCGACGCCTCGGGGACATCAACGTCGGTGGGGATGGCAAGGCGGGACATGGCTTATTCCTTTACGTGTGAAACGACTATTTGCTCTCACAAATCAGCATGTAGACCTTTCCCCTGAGAAGGATAATTAGCTATTATTGGGAATAATCTTCTCAATATATGGAACAATGATGGATCGGCTCGAAGCTATGACGATCCTGCTGCGGGTGGTCGACAGCGGAAGCTTTTCAGCCGCCAGCCGCGACCTTGGGGTACCGCTGGCGACCGTAAGCCGGAAGGTGGCCGACCTTGAAGCGCATCTGGGAGCCAGACTCCTGACCCGCACGACCCGTAAAGTCATGATGACCGATGCCGGCGCAGCCTATGTGGCTTCGGCCAGACGCATCCTTGAGGAGATCGACCAGACCGAGCGGGTCGCCGCCGGCGAATTCCAAACGCCTCGTGGCGAACTGGTCGTGACCGCGCCGATCTTGTTCGGCCGCCTGCACATCCTTCCTGTCATCGCCGACTTCCTTGCCGCCTATCCGGAGATTAATGTCCGGCTGGTGCTGGCGGATCGCAACCTTCATCTACTCGACGATGACGTCGATATGGCGGTCAGGATCGGCCTGTTACCTGACAGCGGCATGGTGGCTACGCGGATCGGCTGGATGCGGACGGTGGTGTGCGCCAGCCCGAAACTGCTCGCCGCGCACCGCGTACCCGCGGCGCCAGCGGATCTGACCATGCTGCCCATCGTCAATTTCGATTTCCTGTCCGCGGCCTCGGTCTGGCTGTTCAGACGCAACGGCATGACGGGCGGTATCGATCTGCTCATCCGGCCGCGCCTATCCGTCTCTACGGCCGAGGCGGCCGTGTCGGCCGCGATCGATGGCGTGGGCGTGACTCGCGTCCTCCACTATCAATGCGCGGACGCCGTGCGAGACGGCTCGCTGCGGATCATCTTGGAGCATTATGAGGTTGAACCGCTTCCGGTTCACTTGATGCACGCCGGACGGGGAGCGCTGCCCTCTAAGATGCGGGTCTTCTTGGACTTCGCCACAGGCCGCCTGAGGGAAAGGTTGACCTCGCTCTAACTTCCCAAGCCCATCACGTTAAGGTTTTTGGGAGTAGCCCCGATGCGGGATAATGCGCACGGAAGGATAGAATAAAAAACCCCTCCGTGATCGGGAGGGGTTTTTAAAGCTTCAAATAGGCCGACGCTACTTGGCCAGCTTATAGCTGATCCGGATGCGCGCCGGAGCTGGAACCGCTTTGCCGTTGATTTCCTTGGGCTGGAATTTCCACCTCGGAAAGACCTTCAAGGCGGAATTCGCGAACCCATAGCCCTCTGGAACCTCCGCCACAACCTTGGGCTCCCCGACCGATCCGTCCGGCTCGATCGTGAAGTCGAAATCGACATAGCCGTCAATCTGACGTTCATCCGCGCGCGCCGGATATTCCGGCGGAACCCGACTGATCGGCCTCGGATTCTGAATGACCTCCGGTTTTGGCGACGTCACCACGTCGGGAACCTTCTCGTGCCTAATCTCGGTCTGAGCCGGAATCGGCAGGTCGGGCACCGTCGTATTGACGGACGCGATGCGCGGGGCCGGAGCAGGAATGAACAGCGGCTGCTGAACCTTCTGCTGAGGCGGCGGAGGCGGCGGGGGAGGCGGCGGCGGGGGGGCCACCATATCGATCGCCGTTTCATCTTCCTTGGGCTTTTCGGCCGGGTGGAACGCCAGTGCGTAAGCCAAATAAAGGAAGAGAACGACGTGAAGTCCCGCGGAGACAGCAATTCCTGGACGTACCTTCATGGATTTACTTTACCGCCTCATGACCGACTAGGCTGATCTTATAGAAGCCACTGTTACGAAGCTCATTCATCAATTCAAGAATGCTCTTGTAAGGAAGATCGGCGTCGCCGCGCAGGAAAAGACGAGTCTTGTCCTTTTGGCTATCCGGCGTTTCCTTCGCAAGCTCGGCGACCATAGCATCGATGGAGGGGTAGCGCCTGTCACCCACATAGACGCCGCCGGCCTTGGTCATGCTGATCCAAACCGGGGCGGCCGCCTTGGATTCCGGCGGGGCGTTCGAATCTGGGAAATTCACCTTCACATTCACCGTCGCTAAGGGAACTGCGACCATGAAGATGATGAGGAGCACCAACATGACGTCCACGAAAGGCGTGACGTTAATATCGCTGCTGGCGGCGAAATTGCTATTTTTCTTACTGCCGGAGCCGCCGTCGCCCCCTAATGCCATTGCCATCGGATACCCTTCCGCTCAAGAACCGAGGATCATTCGCCGCTGGTGGCCTCGCCAACCAGACCGATCTTCTTAAGACCGGCGTCTCGTAACTTGTTCAGCAAAATCATCACGCCGTTATAGGGAACCTCGAAATCGGCGCGAATGAAAGTCTCTTTCGTCGCGCGATCTTCTGCGCTCGGCATAAGCGCCATGACGGCGCTTGGCACCTGATCGAGCGGCACCTTGGAGCCGGTTGCATCGTCGCCGATCCCGAGACTGACCGTAACCTGCCCATCGTCGCTCAAGCTGAGGAACAATGGCTTGTTGTTCGGATCCGGCGGCGGCGGATTCGGGTTCTGCGGCGGCATGTTGATGTTGTTGTTCACCGTCGGCGGCGGCATCGCCACCATGAAGATGATCAGCAACACCAGCATGATGTCGATGAACGGCGTGACATTGATGTCCGAGTTCTGCGACGGGGCCTTGTTCCCCGCCGAGTGCCCACCGAGCGAGACCGCCATGGGTTAAGCCTTACGGTCGAGATGCCGCGAAAGCACCGTCGAGAACTCGCCGACGAAG
>CAJCJC010000479.1 GCA_903970575.1 Alphaproteobacteria bacterium | reverse complement strand
CACGGCCTGGGCGGCGCGGCCCATCGGGTTCTGCTTCAACACGCGGTCCAGCGCGGCGAACGGGTCGCCCAGCGCGTCCATATAGAGGCGGCACATCAGGTTCACGATCAGCACCCGCCGCCCGTCCCGCGCCTGCAGGATGACGGCCCCCTTGCCGGGCGTGCCCTCGGGGTAATTGATCGGGCGGAGCAGGCGATTGTCGCGCTCGATATAGCCGATGATCTCTTTCTTATCCCAGATGTGATTGCCGGTCGTGATGCAATCGACCCCGGCCGCGTGCAAATCCTTGGCGATGGACTCGCTGATGCCGAAGCCATGGGCGGCGTTCTCGCCGTTCACCACCACGAAATCGAGGTCGAGCTTGCGGCGCAGATCGGGCATTTGGGCGATCACCGCCTCGCGGCCGGTCTTGCCCATGATGTCGCCCAGGAAAAGCAATCGCATCGCCGCTGTCTCGATTTCAGTGGACTGGCCGCGCCAAGGCGACGAACGGTGGGAGAGGGTGGAAGGCCCCGCAACGGTCGTTGGCTCATGCTATCCGCAGTGGCCCTGTTACCAGGGGGGACCCATGTATCCGGACCACGATCCGGGCAGTGACAGCTCCCGAGCGAATAGTTCATTGGCCCCTGGGATAAAGCTAGCCTGACGGGCCGGGCAGAAACCTTCCACTGGTCAATCTAGGCGCGCTCAAGCCGATCCGCAATGACCGCGATCCGATCCGCCAGATGATCGATGGTAACGACCAGCAACTCCTCGTCGATTTCCATGCTTGGGGAGGTGGCGTGGTCTGATCCCCCCACCTGGAACGCCTTGCTCTCGCTCAGCTCGTCGGCCAGCATCAGCCCGGCGAGCACCAGGATATGGGTCTCGCCGATTCCGCCAATCGGGGCGCCGCCCGAAAATTTGCGCACCCGCTCGTCCAAAATGCCGGCGAGCTCGAGCACGCGCTCCTCCTGCCCCGGGTCGCAGGCGACCGGGTACAGGCGGCCGTTAATGCTCACATCGACCTTAGCCATCGTCTATTCCACCAGTGCGGCTTCGATGCGCGCGATTATCGTATCCAGGCGTTCGGCAAGCGCGGGGTCCGCTGGTGGGCGCGCGAGCGACGCCGCCGGAGCGGCTTCCAGCCTTTCGCCGATTTTCGCGTCAAGCCGGTCGATCGCCTGATCGAGCCTTTCCAGCGCTTCTCGCACTTTATCGGAGACGTCCGTCGCCATCGCGCCTGCAAGCTTTCCGTTCAACAATCATTCAATTCCGATGCGTTGACAGTATGAGCCGGCCAATGTGGCGTCAATGCGACGCCAAGGGTGGTCGGGGCGCGGATCGCGCATATCGGGAATTCGCGCGCTGATTGTGTCTATCCCGCCGTTCGACTTGTTCCATGCGGCCTTTTTGGAGTATCGCAGCCTCATATCGGGCGTCCCGGTCATCGCCGAGGACGCCGCGCCCGGGCGGATTCAGCCGGGCTTTGGCCAATCTGGAAAGGATGAGGGTGAGTTGGAATGACGGCTCGTGTTGCCATCAATGGTTTCGGCCGCATCGGACGGCTGGTGCTGAGGGCCGCCTTCGAGGCGGGCAGGGACGATATCGAATTCGTGGGCGTGAACGACCTGGCGGACGTGAAAACCAACGCGCATCTGCTGAAATATGACAGCGTGCATGGGCGATTCCCGGGCACGGTCGAGGTCGACGGACAGACTTTGATCGTCAACGGCAAGCGCATCCTGTGCACGCAGATCGGCGATCCGACCAAGCTGCCCTGGGGCGAAAACGGCGTCGACGTCGCCCTCGAATGCTCCGGCAGGTTCACATCGCGCGCGGACGCCGAGAAGCATCTCGCGGCCGGCGCCAGGAAGGTCCTGATCTCCGCCCCCGCGACGGATGAGGATCTGACGGTCGTTTATGGGGTCAATGACGACAAGCTGAAGCCGATGGACATTATCGTCTCGAATGCGTCCTGCACAACCAACTGTCTGGCCCCGGTGGCGTTCGTGATCAACAACACCGTCGGCATCGTCCATGGCTTCATGACCACCATCCATTCCTATACCGGCGATCAGCGCACTGTGGACACGATGCATGGCGATCTGCATCGGGCTCGCGCCGCCGGGCTCAACATGATTCCAACCTCGACCGGCGCAGCCAAGGCGGTGGGCAAGGTTCTGCCGGAGCTGAAGGGCAAGTTGGACGGCGTGTCGGTCAGGGTGCCGACCCCGAACGTCTCCCTGGTCGATTTCAAGTTCGTGGCTAAGCGCGCCACCAGCGTGGATGAGATCAACAATGCGATCCTGGCGGCCTCCGAGGGCCCGATGCGGGGCGTACTCGGAACCTATACGGAGCCATTGGTGTCCAGCGACTTCAACCATGACCCGCATTCGTCGATCTTCGCGCTCAGCGAGACCAAGGTCATCGACGGGACGTTCGCGCGCGTGATGAGCTGGTACGATAACGAATGGGGCTTCTCCTGCCGCATGAGCGATACGGCGGTGAAGATGGCCGCGCTGGGGTAGCGTGAAGCGGGAGAGGAGGGCTGAGATTGGAAATCTTCGAGGCGACCCTCGCCCTCCTCGCCGCCGCGCTCGTCCTGTCGGCGTTGGCGGCCCGGCTGTCCGTTCCTTATCCCTCGCTGCTGGTGCTGGGCGGGCTAGTGCTGGGATTGACGCCGGTTCTGCCGGAGGTCGAGCTCGACCCCGCCATCGCCTTCGCCCTGTTCCTGCCGCCGATCTTGTTCGAGGCGGCCTATTCCACGTCCTGGCGCGATTTCCGCATCTATCTGGCGCCGATCCTGGGCCTGGCCGTCATCCTGGTGTGCATCAGCACCTGGGTGGTCGCGGTGGTCGCAGACCGGCTGATTCCGGAACTGCCGCTGGGCGCGGCCTTCGTCTTGGGCGCCATCGTCTCCCCGCCCGACGCCGCGGCCGCGACTGCCGTCCTGCGCCAGATGCGCCTACCCCGATCGGTCGTCACGGTGCTGGAGGGCGAAAGCCTCCTGAATGACGCGGTGGCCCTGGTCATCTATAATTTCGCCGTTCAGGCGGTCGTCACCGGCCATTTCTCCAAATCCGCCGCCGGGGAGGCCCTGATCGTCAGCACCGCGGGCAGCGTCACCCTGGGGCTGGCCGTCGGCTGGCTGTGGAGCAAGATCGCCGAACGCATCGCCGACCCGGTCATCAGCATCCTGGCGAGCTTCCTGGTCGCCTTCGGGACCTATGGCTTGGCCGAGGCGCTGGACGTTTCGGGCGTCCTGGCGGTGGTGTCGGCCGGGCTGGTCTTCTCGATCATGGCCATCCAGACGCTGACCCCGGATACGCGGCTGACCGGCGCCGCCGTCTGGCGGCTGGTGGTGTTCGCGCTAAACGCCGTGGCGTTCGTGCTGATTGGGCTGCAATTGCCCCGCATTGTGGGCGAACTCGGCAATTATTCGGTCGTGACCCTGGCCATCGATGGCGGCGTCATCGCGGCCACGGTCATCCTGGTGCGCATCGTCTGGATCATGACGATCAGCCAGATTCAGCGATGGGTCTTCGGGCGGGGCGGCGGCCATTACGTCGGCGGCTGGCGCGAGGCGCTGGTCATCAGCTGGAGCGGCATGCGCGGCCTCATTTCGCTCGCCGCCGCTCTCGCCCTGCCCGAAACGATCGCCGACGGCCAGGCCTTTCCGGCCCGCGCCCTGGTGCAGTTCCTGTCCTTCGCCGTCATTCTGGCGACTCTGGTGGTTCAGGGCCTGTCGCTGGGCGCGCTCATCCGCGTGCTGGGCGTCAAGGAGGATTCCACGGCCGACGATGAGGAGCGCGCCGCGCGGATAGAGGCCGCCAACGAGATCGGAAGAGCACACGTCTGAACTCCAGTCACCA
>CAJCJC010000478.1 GCA_903970575.1 Alphaproteobacteria bacterium | reverse complement strand
GGACCGCCCGTGGCCCAGTCCAGCAATTCGACGGTGTGCACGATCGGCGTCGCCGCCGTCAGACCAAGCTGCGTCATGCAGCCGATATTGCCGGTGGCGATCAAATCCGGCTTGGTCTTTGCGATATTGGCGAGTTTGCGGGCGCGCAGCTGATCCGAGATTTCCGGCTGGAGCAGATTATACGTGCCGGCCGAGCCGCAGCAGAGATGCCCCTCCGGCACGTCGCGCACCGTAAAACCCATATCGGCCAGCAGCGCCTTGGGCTCGCGCGTGATCTTTTGCCCATGCTGGAGCGAGCAGGCGGAATGATAGGCGACGACGAGGCCGCTTGACCGTGGGGCGGGTTTGAGCGCGAGCGTCGTGGCGAATTCGCTGATGTCGCGGGCGAGCGCCGAAACGCGCCGGGCGGGTTCCGCCCAGACCGGGTCATCGCGGAATATATGGCCGTAATCCTTGATCTCCGTGCCGCAGCCAGAGGTATTGACGACGATGGCGTCCAGCCCGTCGCCATCGATTTCGGCCATCCAGGCCCGCATTGCGGCGATTGCGAGATCGCGCGCCTGGGCCGCCTTACCCAGATGATGGACGATAGCGCCACAACACCCGCTTTCCGCCGGAACCACCACCTCGACCCCGTGGCGCGTCAAGAGGCGAATCGTGGCGGCGTTGATCCCAGGCGCGATGACCCTCTGCGCGCATCCGCCGAGCAGAGCCACGCGCGCGCGCCGCGGACCGATCGGGGCGAAGACGGACGATTTTTCATCCACGCCCGGAGACGGCAGGCGCCGCGGCGCCAGATCCAGCATCGCCTTAAGCCGGCCGGTAAATAATCGGGCGAACGGACGCGCCAGCCGGGCCGCCCCGAGCGCGGCCCGGAAGCGGGCCGGATAGGGCAGCAGCCGGGCGAGCAAGGCGCGCAGCGCGCGGTCGGCCAGCGGGCGCCGATACGTCTCCTCTACATGCGCCCGGGCATGGTCGATCAAATGCTGGTAATGGACGCCTGAAGGACATGTCGTCATGCAGGACAGGCAAGACAGACAGCGATCGACATGCAGCGCCACCTCCTTGGAGGCGGGCCGGTCATTCTCCAGCATATACTTGATCACATAGATGCGGCCGCGCGGGCTGTCGAGTTCGTCCCCCAGCAGGGCGTAGGTTGGGCAGGTGGAGAGGCAAAAGCCGCAATGGACGCAGGCCCGCAGATTGCGCTCGCTATCGCGCGTGTCGGAATCGGCCAACTGATCTTCGGTAAATCGCGTTTGCATCAGCAATCCGCCTGTGAGCGCCCTGGGGCCAAGATATGGTGCGGATCGAACGCCGATTTGACGCGCGCGGCCAACGCCGCGAGCGGCCGGGCCGAGGGCTGGAAGATGGGCGTCACCGCCCGCACCGCATCGGGCGCTCGAACCAAGGTGGCGTGGCCGGAAGGCAGCGCGCCCCTGACAAGCACCGCATGAGCATGCGGATCGAACGGCGCCGTCAGCCAGACAAGGCCGCCGCCCCAATCGTAAAAAACCTCCGCCGCGACGTCCTGGGCAATTTTCTCCACCGTCGCTGGCGCGCTGCTCGGCGGTAGCGAGAGGCGCCAAACGATTCGGTCCTGGGGAAGATCGAGCAAAGGCGCAACGTCGCGGATTTCCCGCCAGATGAGATCGCTCTCCAGCCGATCGAGCCTAAGCGTCTCATGCCACGCCGCGAAAAGCCGGTCGATCGCCGCCGATCGGGCCGCGACCGAAGTTGCGAAACCTTCCAAGCGGATCAGCGTGGCGGACACGCCCGAATCCGCGATCGCGGCTATTTTGGAACGCCCCGCCGCCGCGGCCGGCAGATGCGCGGCGCCGGCGACCTCGAACGGCCTACCCAAAACCGCGCAGAGAAGCCGCACCCCCTCCAACGCCTCCGGGCCGAGGATGGCGATGGTTAGCACCTCTTCGGGCGCGGGCATGACCTTGATCGTGATCTCGGTCATGACGGCCAATGTCCCATGCGATCCTGTCAATAATTTGGGAAGGTCGAACCCCGTGACGTTCTTGACGACGCGACCGCCCGATTTGAAGATTTCACCGTCGCCGCCAACGGCGCGCATCCCCAAAACATGGCCGCGCACGGCCCCCGCCTTAATCCGGCGCGGCCCCGACCAACCGGACGCGACGGCGCCGCCCAAGGTCGACAAGCCGGTCGATCCCAATAACGCGCCAAATTCCGGCGGCTCGAAGGCAAGATACTGGCCGCGTTGCGCGACGATATGAGCAATTTCAGAAACCGACGTTCCGGCGCGCGCCGTCAACACAAGCTCGTCCGGCTCATAAAGCATGACGCCGGACAGCCCGCCCATATCGAGCGCAACCTCCCGCTCATCCGCGGGCTTCCCGAATGCCGCCTTGCTGCCGCCGCCGCGAATGGCGACAGGGGTGGCGCCACGCGCCCAGTCCCGCATCAGCGCGGCGATATCATCTTCATCGCGGGGCCGAACGGTCGAGATGGACGGAGAGGGTGAGGCGCTTTCCATCCAGGATATGTAATTGCAGCCGCCGGTAAAGCCAATCGCGTGACTGGCGCTCAACAGCGCGCATCTTTTTTATTCCGGAGTGGCGGCGTCAGCGTCGGATTCCGGCGTTCCCATCATGGCGCTGGCGACCAGACCAGCATTGGCGCGAATCTTGGCCTCGATAGAGGCGGCGATTTCTGGATGCTCCCGCAGAAACAGCTTGGCGTTTTCCCGCCCCTGGCCGATCCGCTGCCCCTCATAGGAAATCCAGGCGCCGGATTTGTCGACCACGTTGGCCTGGACGCCAAGATCGATCAGTTCGCCCGTCTTGGAGATGCCCTCGCCATACATGATGTCGAATTCGACCACACGGAATGGGGCGGCCATCTTGTTCTTCACGACCTTGACCCGGGTCTGGTTTCCCGTGACCGTTTCCCGGTCCTTGATCGCGCCGATCCGGCGAATATCCAAACGAACCGACGCGTAGAATTTCAACGCGTTGCCGCCCGTCGTCGTTTCGGGACTGCCGAACATAACGCCGATCTTCAGGCGAATCTGATTGATGAAGATGACGATGCAATTGGATTTCGAAATCGAGGAAGTTAGCTTGCGCAGCGCCTGACTCATCAGCCGGGCCTGAAGGCCGACATGACTATCGCCCATCTCGCCCTCAAGTTCGGCGCGCGGCACCAAGGCCGCCACGCTATCCACCACCAGCACGTCGACAGCGTTGGAGCGCACCAGCGTATCCGCGATCTCAAGAGCCTGCTCGCCCGCATCGGGCTGAGAGATCAGCAATTCATCGATATTGACGCCAAGTTTCCGGGCGTAGCCGGGATCGAGCGCATGCTCCGCGTCGATAAAGGCGCAGGTCCCCCCCGTCATTTGGGCGGCGGCCACCACATGCAGCGCCAAAGTCGTCTTGCCCGAGCTTTCCGGCCCGTAGATTTCGATGACTCTGCCTTTAGGCAGTCCACCGATGCCGAGCGCGATATCGAGGCCGAGCGAGCCGGTCGAGATGACGTCCACATCGACCGCGCCCCGGGAACCGAGCTTCATGATCGAGCCCTTGCCAAAGGCCCGCTCTATCTGAAGCACCGCCGCATCGATGGCTTTTTGCTTATCCATGGGATCCTTGTCGACTACACGCAATGCCGGACTCGTCATACGATTTCTCCCTTGTCCCACACGCGCACGGCGCGTGTCCAG
>CAJCJC010000477.1 GCA_903970575.1 Alphaproteobacteria bacterium | reverse complement strand
TGAATGGGGCGTCGGTCAGTCGCTTCGAGGAGCTGCGGCAGGCGGTCATGCTGGATGCTGGTGAACCGTTGACGCTGTCGGTGGTGCGAAACGGCGCCAAGCTGACGATTGTCGCGACTCCGCGTATCGTCGAGGAGCAGGGCTTGCTGGGCGTCCAGAAGATCGGCCAGCTCGGCATGCAACCCTCGGCTGACTTCGTGATGCGCCATGAGGATCCGGCGACGGCGCTTTGGGAAGGCGCGCGTGAGACATGGACAGTCGCGACTTCGTCGCTGAAAACGATCGGGCAGATGATCGTTGGGCGCCGCAGCACGGACGATCTCAGCGGACCGATCGGAATTGGGCAGCTTTCTGGCGAGATTTGGAAGCAGGGCTTCATCCCTTTGGTTCATTTCGTCGCCCTTCTTTCCATTAGCTTGGGTTTGATTAACCTTTTCCCCATTCCAGTGCTGGACGGCGGCCATCTGCTGTTCTATGCAATCGAGGCGGTACGCGGACAACCTGTCAGCGATCGCGCCCTGGCCGTGGGCTTTCGGGTCGGATTCGCCCTGATCGTCTCATTTTTCGTGTTTGTGATGTGGCATGACCTTTCGAGGCTCATACACGTCACTTCCGGCACCTGATCCTAAGGTTGAAGCAAGCATGAACCGGTGGGTTGCACCGCTGCTACTGACGGCTGCTCATACGGCGCGTTTGGCGTTGCCCGCGGCGGCGCTCGCGGCGATATCGGCGCATGCCCAGCAAGACGGCGTCATTCGCGATATTCGGATCGAGGGCACGCAGCGTATCGAGCCTGGGACGGTGCTGTCCTATATGACCCTGAAGCCGGGCGATCGGTTCGACGCCGCGCAGGAAGACGCTTCGCTTAAGAATCTCTTCGGCACCGGCCTGTTCGCGGATGTCACGTTGCGTCGTGACGGCAACGTGCTCGTCGTGCTTGTGGCCGAGAATCCCATCGTCAACAAGATTGCGTTCGAGGGCAATAAGAAGCTCGAGAGCGACAAACTGACCGACGAGATCCAAATAAAGCCGCGAACGGTTTACACGCGCACGCGCGTTCAGGCGGACGTGGATCGTATTTTGGAGCTGTATCGCCGGGCAGGCCGGTATTCGGCGCGGGTCGAGCCGAAAGTCGTCGTGCTCGATCAAAACCGCGTCGATCTCGTCTTCGAAATCGATGAAGGCCCGCGTACGCCGGTTAGCCGCATCAATTTCGTCGGCAACCACGCCTTTGAGGGCGACGATTTGCGCGACACCATTTTGACGAAGGAGGCGATCTGGTGGCGCTTCCTGACGTCGAACGATAGCTACGATCCAGATCGTCTGCAGTACGATAAGGAATTGTTGCGGCGTTTTTACCTGTCTCATGGTTATGCCGATTTCCGGGTGGTCTCGGCCGTGGCCGAGCTGACGCCGAACCGGCAGGATTTCTTTATTACCTTCACGGTCGACGAAGGCGAGAAATATAATTTCGGCAAGATCGAAATCCGGGGCGAGCTTAAGGGCCTGGATACCAAAACCTTGGACGATTACCTGCTGACGCATGAAGGCGACGTCTACGATTCCAGCAAGATCGAGGATACGGTCGTGGCCCTTAGCCAGGCCGTGACGCGCCAGCATTACGCCTTTGTCGACGTCCGTCCTGAGTTCGATAAGGACCGCGAAAACCATACGATTGGCGTCACTTATGACGTCAGCGAAGGCCCGCGTATCTTCGTAGAGCGTATCAATGTTTCCGGCAACGAGACGACGGTCGACGAGGTGATCCGGCGCGAGATGCGTTTGGCCGAAGGCGATGCGTTCAACCAGGATCTCCTGAAGAAATCCGAGCAGAACCTCAAGGACCTCGATTTCTTTGAGAAGGTTAACGTCACCAATGTTCCGGGGTCCGAGCCTGACAAGACCATCGTCAATGTCGCCGTGACGGAGAAGAGCACCGGTGAGGTTTCGGTGGGCGCTGGCTATTCGGGCCTGGACGGTGTCTTCGCGCAGTTCAACATACGGCAGCGCAACCTATTCGGCGAAGGTAAGGATCTTCAGTTCGGGGCGCAGATTTCAAGCTATTATCAGCAGTTGAACATCAGCTATACCCAGCCCTATCTTTTGGGTCGTGATATCGCCGCCGGTTTCGACGTGATCCGGACGGTTCAGAACTATACCCAGAACTATACCTACGATCAGGAGCGCACGGGCTTTGACTTTCGCGCCGGATATGCCTTATCCGAGAATTTGCGGCAGAGCCTGACCTATAGCTTCACCGCCAACCAGATTACCAATGTTCAATCCGGCGCGTCCTATTACATCTATCAGCAGGAAGGGCTGCGCTTTACCTCACAGGTTGGCCAAGCCCTGATTTACGATAGGCGCGACGCGAAGATCGATACGACCAAGGGTTACATCCTCAGCCTTCAAACCAACCTCGCCGGCCTCGGCGGCACCGATCATTACTTCCAGACCGTGGCCAAGATCGGTTATTATTACCCGATCGCGAATGGATGGGTTTTGAACGCGCGGCTTGAAGGAGGCGACGTTATCGGCATCGGCGATGCGGTTAACATCGAAAGCCGTTTCTTCCTGGGTGGCGATAATCTCCGCGGCTTCCGCGTGGCGGGCATCGGCCCTCGTGACGAGACCACGCACGATCCGCTCGGTGGCGATTACTATTACTCGGGCTCGTTCGAGACGACGGTTCCGCTTGGTCTGCCGCAGGAATATGGCATCAAATCGTATCTGTTCACCGATTATGGAGCCCTTGGCGGCATCGAGCAGAGCAATCAGCCGATCGCGGGAGCGCCAAAACCCGGCGGTATTTTCGACAGTTTCTCGCTGCGCATGTCGGCCGGCATTGGCGTGTCCTGGAAGTCGCCTTTTGGGTTGGTGCGCGTCAATATCGCTTATCCCTTCCTGAAACAGCCTCTCGATAAGGGACAGATTTTGAACTTCAACTTCGGATCACATTTCTAAAGGGTTTTGTTTCATGCTTTACAAATCGTTCATAGGTTTAGCGCTGATGGGCGCCGTTATGGCCGCCCCGATCGCCTTTGCCCAGACGGCGCCGGCGCCGGCGGCTCCCGCACCGGCTCTGGCCGCCCCCAGCATCGCGATAGTCGACGTGCAGCGTGTGCTCGGCGAGTCGTCGGCCGGCAAGAGCATTCAGGCTCAACTCGAAACCGAGGGCCGCAAGATTC
This sequence comes from Alphaproteobacteria bacterium, assembly GCA_903970575.1. Taxonomy (GTDB): domain Bacteria; phylum Pseudomonadota; class Alphaproteobacteria; order BOG-932; family Roseiterribacteraceae; genus BOG-932. The sequence goes on along the minus strand of CAJCJC010000477.1, from coordinate 4,765 downwards.
GGGACCAGATAAGCAAACTGGACGACGAGCTGAAGAATGGTGAGAACGAGCTGAAGCGGCAACGTTCGGTCATGTCGCAGGACGCCTTTAATGAGCAGGCGCAGGCCTTGCAGCGCCGTCAACAAGAAGACCAGCGCATTGTCCAGGATCGCCGCGACGCGTTTACCAAGGGGCAGAATGATGCTGTGAACGTCGTTGGCGACAATATCCGGGATATCGTTCAGCAACTGGCTTCAGAGCGCCATATCGGCCTTGTTCTGCGCAAGGAGATTGTTATGAGCGTCTCCGACAAGAATATGGACATCACGGACGACGTGATCCGTCGTCTGAACGAAAAGCTGCCGAGCGTGACCGTGACTGTCGCGGCCGCCGGTTCCGCGCCGGCTCAGCCGGCCGCGGCCCCCGCGGCTCAAGCAGCCAAGGGTAAGAAGTAAGCCTGGGCGGTCGTGGCGCGGACGCCCAGGAAAAGTAAGCGACGAATGGATATGCGTCAGGACTCAGGTCTTCGTCCGGATACCGGCTTACGAGAGGATGCGGGCGTGGCCTCGCCGACCCTGCGGATCGTCGATTTGATGAAGATGCTGCCGCATCGATATCCGATGCTGATGATCGATCGGCTGGAGGAGATCGTCAGCGATCACAGCGCGGTCGGCATCAAGAACGTGACGGCGAACGAACCTTGCTTTCAGGGTCATTTTCCGACGCGCCCCATTATGCCCGGCGTCTTGATTATAGAGTCGATGGCGCAGACGGCCGCCGCCCTCGTGGTCTATTCGATGGGCGGCTCCGCTGAAGGGCATCTAGTTTACTTCATGTCGATCGAAAACGCCCGCTTCCGCAAATTGGTCGTGCCAGGCGATACAATGCGGGTGCATGTCGAGAGGCTGCAAAAACGCGGCAATGTCTGGAAGTTCAAGGGCGAGGCTAGGGTTGAAGGCGTTCTCTGCGCCGAGGCCGTCTATACAGCGATGATCGTCGATGAGTAACGCGCTCAGGCCCAGCGCCAGCGATGGCATGATAGGCGCGGTCTCGATCCACCCGACGGCGATTGTCCATCCCCGGGCCGCGCTTGGCCTGGGCGTAACCATAGGGCCTTATTCCATTGTTGGCCCGGATGTCGTTCTCGGCGACAACGTGCAGCTTATGAGCCATGTCGTCATCGATGGCAGAACCACGATCGGCGAAGGGACCATCGTTTATCCGTTCGCGTCGCTGGGGCAGACCCCGCAAGATTTAAAATATAAGGGCGAGCCGGCGACGCTGGAGATCGGCGCCCGCAATCGCATTCGTGAACACGTAACGATGAATATCGGTACGGAAGGCGGCGGTATGGTGACGCGCGTGGGCAGCGATGGGCTGTTCATGGTCAGCGCCCATATCGCTCATGATTGTCTCCTGGGCGACCACGTGATCATGGCGAATAACGCAACCCTGGCCGGACATGTCGTTATGGGCGATTACGCCTTCATTGGCGGCATTTCGGCGGTGCATCAATTCGTTCGGATCGGCCATCACGCCATGGTGGGCGGGATGAGCGGGGTTGAGCAGGACGTCATTCCTTTCGGGCTGGTAACGGGGGATCGCGCCCGTCTGACGGGGCTTAATCTGGTCGGCATGGAACGACGCGGATTTCCCCGCGAGGACATCCAGGGCATTCGCGGCGCCTACCGGATGATGTTCGGGCCCGACGGAACGTTGGCGGAGCGTGTCGAGGAGGTTTCGCGCGTATTCGCCGAGAATGCCTATGTCAGGCAGATCATCGACTTCGCCCGCGCGAAGTCGAGTCGCGGGCTGTGCCAGCCGCGCGCCCAAAATGGACAATAGCGCCGGCGCGCTCGGCATTCTCACCGGTGGCGGATATCTTCCGCGGTTGCTGGCGGAAACGGCGTCGTCCCAGGGACGCGCCGTATTCATGGTCGCCTTCCAAGGCCAGGCCGATCCGGCGACCGTCGCCGGCTTTCCGCATGTCTGGGTCCGGCTGGGCGAGGCCGGCAAGACGATTTTAGAACTCAAGAAGGCCCAGGTTATCGATCTGGTCATGGCTGGCGCGGTTCGCCGCCCCAGCCTCAGCGAGCTCGGTCTCGATTGGCGGGGCACGCAATTATTCGCCAGGATCGGCGCCCGTGCGCTGGGCGATGACGGATTGCTGCGGGCTGTCAGCCGCGAATTGGAGCTTGAGGGCTTCCGGTTGATCGGGGCGGACGCCGTTCTGGCCAGTTCGGTCGCCGGGGCAGGGCCGCTTGGCGTATGTCGCCCGGATGAGCAGGCGAGCGCGGACATCGCGCATGGCGTCAGGATCGCGCGGGTTTTGGGATCGCTCGATATCGGTCAGGCCGTAGTCGTCCAGCAGGGACTGGTGCTGGGCGTCGAGGCGATCGAGGGCACCGACGCCCTGTTGGCGCGCGCCGGCGAACAGCGGCGCGACGGTCCGGGAGGGGTGCTCGTCAAGATCGCAAAACCCAGGCAGGAACGGCGTGTCGATCTACCGACCATTGGGGCCGAGACCGTGTCCCGCGCGGCGGCGTCCGGCTTGCGCGGGATCGCGGTCCAGGCTCAGGCCTGCATCATACTCGATCGGCTGGGTACGATCGCGGCGGCGGATCGGGCTGGGCTGTTCCTGGTGGGGCTTGACCTCGGGGGCGTGGAATCGGAGCAACCGGGCGTATGACCGCGCCAAAGCCCGTGATCTTCGTCGTCGCCGGCGAACCGTCAGGCGACCTGCTGGGAGGCGGATTGATGGCCGCGCTTCGTCGTCAGACCGGGGACAACATCGCGTTTGCAGGGGTGGGCGGCCCGAGGATGATCGCCGAAGGGCTGCGGCCCTTGTTCCCGATGGAGGAATTATCCGTCATGGGTCTGGCCGAGATCGCCTCGAAGGTCCCGCATTTGCTCGGCCGTATCCGCCAAACCGCCCAGGAAGTCGCACAGCTACGCCCCGCCGCCCTGGTGACGATCGACGCGCCTGATTTTTCGTTTCGCGTCGCGGAGCGAGTAAAGGCCTATTGTCCGGAAATTCCGCGCATCCACTATGTCGCGCCATCCGTCTGGGCTTGGCGTCCGGGCAGGGCGGCGAAGATAGCGCGTTTCCTCGATCATCTTCTGGCGCTGCTCCCGTTCGAGCCGCCCTATTTCGAGGTCGAGGGTCTGGCCTGCAGCTTCGTGGGGCATTCCGCGATCGAGGGCCTGGCGGGCAAAGGCGATGGCGCGGCGTTCCGTCTGCGGTATGGGATTGCCGCCGATCGCCCAATCCTGATCATGCTGCCTGGGAGCCGGCGGGGGGAGCTCAAACGTATGCTGCCGCTGTTTGTCGAAACCTTGAATAGGGTCAAAACCATGATCGGCGACATGCTGGTCGTGGTTCCGGTTCCGGCGCATCTGGCCGAGTCCGTGAAAGCGACACTGAGCTCGTCCGGACTCGATGCTCTGGCAATCCACGATGAAGCGCAAAAATTCGACGCCTTCGCGGCGGCGAGCGCGGCGCTGGCGAAATCCGGCACCGTCACCCTTGAACTGGCGCTATCGGGCGTACCATCCGTGGTCGCCTATCGGATCAACCCGCTTACCCATATCGTGGCGAGCCGGATCGCCACTGGAAAATACGCGGCGCTGCCCAACGTCATCCTGGATCGGCCAATGATGCCGGAATTTCTGCAATATGCCGCGACGCCCGCCACGCTCGCCCGCGAGGTCGTATTGCTGTTCAACGATGGCGACGCCAGGCGGCTACAGCTCGAGGGCGCTGCCGAGGTGCGCGCCGCGCTTTCTGTGCCCGGAAAAACGCCGAACGCGGCCGCCGCGGCGGTCGTTCTGCGCGTCGCCGGGCTCGATCGGGTGGCTTAGCGGGCTTCGATCGGTACGTAGTCGCGCTGGACGGGGCCGGTATAAAGTTGGCGTGGTCGGCCGATCTTGTGAGCCGGATCCTCGATCATCTCGTTCCATTGCGCGACCCAGCCGACAGTGCGGGCGATCGCGAACAGCACCGTGAACATCGAGGTGGGGAAGCCCATCGCCTTCAGAATGATGCCCGAATAAAAATCGACGTTCGGGTAGAGCTTCTTCTCGACGAAATAATCGTCTTCCAGCGCGATCCGCTCGAGCTCCATCGCGAGTTCCAGCAACGGATCGTCGATGTTGAGCTCGCTCAGCACCTCATGACAGGTCTTGCGCATCACCTGCGCCCGCGGGTCGAAATTCTTGTAGACCCGGTGGCCAAAGCCCATCAGGCGGAAGCCGCTGGTCTTGTCCTTGGCCTTCTTGATCGCTTCGCCGATATGGTCCTTATTGCCGATCTCCATCAGCATCTTAAGGACGGCCTCGTTGGCGCCGCCATGCGCGGGACCCCACAGGGACGCGATGCCTGCCGCGATGCACGCGAAGGGGTTGGCGCCCGATGAACCCGCGAGGCGCACCGTCGAGGTCGAGGCGTTCTGCTCATGATCGGCGTGGAGAATGAAGATTCGGTCCATCGCCTTGGCCAGAACCGGGCTCACCTTGTATTCCTCGCACGGCACTGCGAACATCATATGCAGGAAATTATCGGCGTATTTCAGGTCGTTACGCGGATACACGAAGGGTTGCCCGACGGAATATTTATACGCCATGGCCGCGATCGTCGGCATCTTGGCGATCAGCCGGTAAGACGCGATCTCGCGCTGCCGGGCATCCGTGATGTCCGTCGAGTCGTGGTAGAACGCGGACAGCGCGCCAACAACGCCGCACAGCACCGCCATGGGATGGGCGTCGCGGCGGAAACCGCGATAGAACT
>CAJCJC010000476.1 GCA_903970575.1 Alphaproteobacteria bacterium | reverse complement strand
TTCTTCGATTCCGAGCGCATCCTGGCGGTGCGGGAGATGATTCTCGCCAATGACGAGAGCGGCCGCCGCGCCGCGCTGGCCAGGATCGAGCCGATGCAGCGGGCGGATTTCATCGAATTGTTCAAGATCATGACCGGCCTGCCGGTCACGATTCGCCTGCTCGACCCGCCGCTCCATGAGTTCCTGCCGCATGGCGACAAGGAGCTCGCGGAGGTGGCGTCGGCCCTTCATATCGATGTCGCCAAGGTGAAGCAGCGCGTCGCGGAGCTGAGCGAGGCCAACCCGATGCTGGGCCATCGCGGCTGCCGCCTGGGCATCTCCTATCCCGAAATCTATGAGATGCAGGTCCGCGCCATCTTCGAGGCGACGGTACAGGTGAAGGCGGATACCGGCGAGACCGTTATTCCCGAAATCATGGTGCCTCTGGTGGGCACCAAGATGGAGCTGGATATCCTGAAGGTGGTGATCGACCGGGTGGCGGGCGAAGTCGGCGCGCGCGAAGGCCGGGAGATCGCCTATCAGGTCGGCACGATGATCGAGTTGCCGCGCGCCGCCTTGCGCGCCGCGCAGATCGCCGAGAGCGCCGAGTTCTTCAGCTTTGGCACCAACGATTTGACTCAGACCACCTTCGGCCTGTCTCGCGACGACGCGGGCAGCTTCCTGCCGGCCTATCAGCGCGCGGGCATCCTGGAGCACGATCCGTTCGTGACGCTGGACACGATCGGCGTCGGCGAATTGATCCAGATCGCGGCCGATCGCGGCCGGGCCACGCGACCGAATCTGAAGCTCGGCATTTGCGGCGAACATGGCGGCGACCCGGCCTCGATCCGTTTTTGCGAGACGGTCGGGCTGGATTATGTGTCCTGCTCGCCCTATCGCGTGCCGATCGCCCGACTTGCGGCCGCGCAGGCAGCCCTAGCCATGCGGGAGCTCAAGAAGTCCGGCTGACCGCCGCGATCGCAAGCAGTTTTTGCTCCAGCAGCGCGGATTGCCGCGCCGCGTCGAAACGGTTGCGCACGTCGACATAGGCTTCGCCGCGGAGCCTGGACGCCAATTCAGGATTACGCTTGAGCGTCAGGATGGCCTCCGCCAGGGCGTTCGGGTCGGCTTCGGGGACCAGGAGGCCGGTGACGCCATCGGTCACGATCTCGGGAATGCCGGCGTGGCGCGACGCGACCACCGGGACACCGAGCGCCATCGCTTCCATAATGACGGTCGGTAGCCCCTCGGAATCGCCGCCGGCCGCCGTTCGGCTTGGGACGGCGACCGCAAGAGCGCGTCGCATCGCGCTGTGCACGTCTTTTTGCCCTAGCCACCCCACGAAGCGCGCCTTGACGCCCGCGATGGTCGCGCGTTTTTCAAGCGCCGCCTTGTCCGGCCCGTCGCCCACGATCAGCAATTCCAGCGTCGGATCGGTCAGCCGGGCGATCGCCATCGCGTCGATCAGCGTGTCGACCCCCTTCTTCTCCACCAGCCGGCCCACGAACGCGATCGTATCGCTGATTCCGCCGGGCGGGAGCATGATGTCAGCCGGGATATCGATGCCCAGATAATGGGTCTCGAGTTTGCTCTCGGGAAAGCCGCGCGCGATCAGTACGGCGCGAATGAAATGCGAAACGCACAAGAAGCGCTGTGCTCGCGCCATCAGCCTCTTCTGTCGCCGCTGAAATATCGTCGGCGGGAAGGCGCGCGGACGGTAGTGCTTATCCTTGGTGGCGTCGCCGCCATGGAAGGTTACGACCAGCGGCAGATTCGCATGCTCGGCGATCGGCAGCGCCAAAGCGCCGCCTAGTCCAAATTGGGCGTGGACGAGCGCCGGTCGTTGGCTTGCGAGGAGCGTGTCGAGCTTGCGCGGGATGATCCCCATTTGCCGGAAGGCGAAACGCCCGGGCAGGCCGAGAATGCCCGGCGAAGCCAGGATCGTCGCGTTTTTCGGCGCCAGAGGGCCGCGCTTGGTTCCGACGAAGACCGGCGTCAGGGTTTGGAAAGCACCATATTGGCGGGCAATGAAAGATTCCGATCGCGCGCCGACACTATCGCGATAGACCAGCACCGATGGCATGTCAGGCGGGAACCTGTTCCAAAAACCGCATTAGGTATTCGGGCAGTGTCGGCGTCAGCGTGACGTCGCCAAATGCGACCGGCCGTTGCTGGCGCAGAATATCCAGCCTCAGCAGAGCCAAACCGAGATCGCCGCTGCTGCTCCGCATTTCGCCGATCTCCACGCCATTTTCGGTGATCGGCGTTCCGATCGCGGGCGCCTCTCCCGCGATCCCGACCGGCGCGAGTCGCTTCTTGATCAGGCCTCGGTAATGCGTGCGCGCCGTCAGTTCCTGCCCCGTGTAGCAGCCCTTGTCCCAGGTCACGCCATTCAGGAGGTCGATGTTGTTTTCGAGCAGGATGGCCTTTCCGATTTCCATGTCGCGGCTTCCGTCCGGAACGCCAAGCGCGATGCGCAGCCGGTCATAATCCTCGAACGGCGCGCTATCCGGGATGACGGTTTCGGGGCGCGCGCGCAACAGCCTATAGCCAAGCGACGGCGACCGTGGATCGCGATACGCCAGCCCCGCCAAGTTCGGCGGCGGCGTGGGCGTGGACCAGACCGAAAATGCGTCGGCGCAATCCGACAGCTCGATTTTCGCGCGCAGCTTGTACATTTTGAGACGGCGCATCAGGTCTTCGCGCCGGTCAGCCTCGCATTCGATCAACAGCGAATCGCCGTCCGCGATCAGGAAGAAATCATGCAGGAACTTGCCCTGCGGGGTCAGCATGCAGGCGTAGACCGCGTTCCCCGGCGTCGCCGACTCGACGTCGTTCGACACCAGACCTTGCAGAAAGCTCACCCGATCCGCCCCGCTCAGCCGCAAAACGCCCCGATTTGGCAACAAGGTCAGACGATTAGTCGATGTACTGCTGAACTCTGTCATGGCGCGGGTTCTCCACTTTGCAGGCTCGCCCATGGGTGTCTATAACCGCAGCGAAGCCATTGATGAAATCGTCCAAAGCGCCCCCGGGTTGAACATTCTCTTTATCACCGCCAACCGCCTGGGTGACGCCGTCTTGTCAACCGGGCTATTAAGCGTCTTGATCGATCGGTATCCCCAGGCACGGGTGACTGTCGCCTGTGGACCGCTCGCCTCTTCACTTTTCGTGGGCATACCGCAGGTCGTGACGACCATAACCATGATCAAGCGTCCGTTTCATGGCCACTGGCGGGATTTGTGGGTCCAGGTGATCGGCACGGCGTGGGATTTGGTGGTCGATCTGCGCAACACCCTGATCAGTCGCATGATCCCGAGCCGGTCGCGGAAGATTTTCCAAGGTCCGAAGCCGCGACAGCATATGGTGGAGGCGCTGGCGGCCCTGGTCGCGGCCGATCCGCGCGACGCGGGTCCCCGGCTTTGGCTGGAGGAGGCCGGTCACGATTCGGTCCTTTCCTCCCTGCCCGCCGGCGCCAAGTTATTGGCGATCGGTCCGGGCGCGCATGGCGTCGGCAAGAGATGGCCTTGCGAGCGTTACGCCGAACTGGCGGTTCGGCTGACCGAGGCTGGAGGCATTATGGAGGGTGCGACCGTGGCTGTTCTGGGGTCCGCCAATGAACGTGACCAGGCGACGCCGGTGATCGCGGCGCTGCCGGCGTCGCGAATCGTGGATCTGGTCGGCCGGACCGAGCCGCGCGGCGCGGCGGCGTGGCTTGCTCGCGCCGATCTCTATGTCGGTAACGATTCGGGGCTGACCCATCTGGCGGCGGCCGCGGGCGCGCCGACGCTGGCCCTGTTCGGCCCTGGAATTCCCATGCGTTATCGCCCATGGGGGCGAAACGCCCGCTATTTGATGGTCGATGACGATCCGAACCGGGACATCGATCTTTGCAAGATCGATGACGACCTGGCTTTGTCGGAAATGAAGAAGTTGACCGTCGACGCCGTGTTGAGCGCGGCGGAATCGCTCTTTACGGGGCGCGCGGCGCCGTGACGGCCGATATTAGCAAGCTTGGCGGCGCCGTCAGCGCGGTGCTCTGCATCCGCAACGAAGAAGACCAGCTTGCCGAATGTCTATCCACGCTCGGTTTCGCCAGCGAGATCATCGTCGTGCTCGACCGCTCGA
>CAJCJC010000475.1 GCA_903970575.1 Alphaproteobacteria bacterium | reverse complement strand
CGAACATCGTCGTGGTCGACCGGCTGGGCCATGACGACAAATGGCGCAACCTGGCCAGGCGCGATCTCGCCGACATCATCCCGCCAGAGGCGCTGCGCGAGTTCATATCCCTGCACCGGCACGATATCGACATGATCTTCCACATGGGCGCGATATCGACCACCACCGAGACCGACGCCGATCTGATCCTGGCCAATAACTGGCGCGCCAGCGTCGATGTTTGGGCGCTCGCGGCGAAATACGATTTGCGGTTGGTCTACGCCTCCTCCGCCGCGACCTATGGCGATGGCGGTCAGGGTTTCGACGACGGTTTGTCCCGCGCGGCCTTGGCGCGCCTTCTGCCGCTCAACGCCTATGCCTGGTCCAAGCATCTCTTCGACCGCAGGGTGGCGCGGGCCGTCGAATGCGGCGAGAAGCTCCCGTCCCAATGGGCGGGGCTCAAATTCTTCAACGTTTACGGCCCGAACGAGTTGCATAAAGGCGCCCAGATGAGCGTCGTGCCGCAGTTCAAGGCGCAGATAGAGGCGACCGGCGTCGCGCGGTTGTTCAAATCCTATCGGCCGGATTATCGCGACGGCGAGCAGCTTCGCGACTTTGTCCATGTCGATGACACTGTCGCCGTGATGCTGTGGCTCCTCGACAATCCCGCGGTCAACGGGCTGTTCAATGTGGGCTCCGGCGCGGCGCGCAGTTTCCTCGACATGGCCCGCGCGATCTTCGCGGCGCTTGGCCGCGAACCCAGCATCGAATTCGTGGAAATGCCCGAGGGCATGCGCGACCGATACCAGTACTTCACCCAGGCCGAAATCGGCCGCTTGCGCAACGCGGGGTTCACGCGGCCCTTCGCCACCCTGGAAGACGGCGTCGCCGATTATGTGACGAATACCCTAATGGCTCCCTTCCCTTACCGGTAGAATTCATGACGATGCCTTTTGTCGACAGTTTCAATCCTGTCGCGATCCAGATCGGGCCGTTGGCGATACGCTGGTACGGGCTCGCTTACCTGACGGGTCTCGTGCTCGGGTGGCGCTATACGATATGGTTGGCGCGTCAGCCACGGTTCAATCCGCCGGGCAGCCGTCCGACGTCGGCCGACCTCGACGATTTCCTGTTCTGGGCCTTCGCGGGCGTGCTGCTCGGCGGCAGGCTCGGCATCATTTTGTTTTATCAGCCCAGCTTCTATCTCTCCCACCCCTTGGCGATGCTGGAAATCTGGGAGGGGGGAATGTCTTTTCACGGCGGTTGCATTGGCGTCATCACCGCCCTTGTGGTCTTCTCGCGCCGACGCGGCATCCCCGTGCCCAGGATGGGAGACCTCGTCTGCTGCGCCACGCCGATCGGGCTTTTCTTTGGACGTCTCGCCAATTTCGTGAACGGGGAATTATGGGGTCGGCCGACCGACGAGCCCTGGGGCATGATATTTCCCAACGCCCCCGATTTCGAACCCCGCCATCCGAGCCAGCTTTACGAGGCCGCGTCTGAGGGACTGATCCTGTTCACCGTCCTGGCCGTGCTCGCGCAAATTCCGGCGGTCCGCGCGCGCGCCGGCGTGCTGACGGGCGTATTCCTGATGGGCTACGCCATCGCGCGCTCCACCTGCGAACTGTTCCGGGAGCCCGACGCCTATCTGGGCTTCATCTTGCCCGGAATCAGCATGGGTCAGATTCTGTGCATCCCCATGGCGGTCGCGGGCGCGGCTTTCATCGTCTACGCGCTCCGCCGGCCGCCAATGGCGCTGGCGCCCAGCGCACCGGTTTGACGGGCCTCGCCGAAATTCTGGCCCGGCGCATCGCCCGAACCGGGCCGATCACCGTCGCCGAATACATGGCGGCGGCGCTGACGGACGCCGATCGCGGTTATTACCGCACCGAATCCGCCATCGGCGCGGAGGGCGATTTCACCACCGCTCCCGAAATCAGCCAGATATTCGGTGAGCTGATCGGCGCTTGGCTGGTCGATTGCTGGGAACAATGCGGCAGGCCGAATCCGGTACGGCTGATCGAACTTGGTCCCGGCCGGGGAACCCTGATGCAGGATGCGCTCCGCGTTGGCGGACTGGTCCCGGCATGGCGGCGGGCCATCGAACTCCACCTTGTCGAGATAAACCCGCGATTGCGCGACTCGCAGGCCGCGCGTCTGGCCGCCTTCTCGCCGATTTGGCACGAAACCCTCTCAACCGTGCCCGACGGGCCGACGCTGCTTGTCGCCAACGAGTTTTTCGACGCCCTGCCCATCCGGCAACTGGTGTTTCATGCGGGCGCCTGGCGCGAAAGAATGGTCGCATGGACCGACGGGATGGGTTTTCATTTCGTCCTGTCGCCAGGACCGTCGCCTCTCGCGGCGCTCTTGCCAGCTGAATTCCCGTCCCCTGACGAAGGTGACCTTGTTGAATTGTCGCCGGCCTCGCTTGGAATCGCCGCCGAGATCGGCCGCCGCGTCGCCCTGGGCGGCGGCGCCGCGGTCATCATCGATTACGGGCGCGCGGCGACGATGAAAGGCGCGACGTTACAGGCGATCCGCGCCCATCGCGGCGTCGATATCTTCGCCGCGCCGGGCCGCGCCGACCTATCCGCGCATGTCGATTTCGAGGCCCTGTCACTATCCGCGCGCGACAGCGGCGCCCAGATATTTGGCCCCGTGACCCAACAGCGGTTTCTGAACGCCCTCGGGGTGAATCAGCGCGCGGCGTCGCTAAAATCGGGCGCTACCCCTACCGCTCGGCGCGCCATCGACCGATCGGTCGAAAGGCTAACCGGTGGTGCGGCGATGGGCGACCTGTTCAAGGTCATCGCCATCGCCGGCCACGCGATTGCGCCCGCCGGATTCCCCGGCCCCGCGCGGGCCGCTAGTCCTTAGCGGTTATGCTTGAGGCGCCGATCGGTGCCCGGATTCTTAACGCGGCCCTGGCCGCCGTGCTGGATATTGGCGCGCGCGTTCTGCGTCTTCGCGACCCCGTTTCCGCGATTATGTTTGAGGCGACCATCGGTCTGCGGGTTTCTGACCGCGCCGCGATGACCTTGCGACTGTTGCGTATCTGGCATGCTGTCCTCCGGTTTTGCATGTCGGGTGGTCCGACCGGACAATTTTTTAACGGTGGAAAGCCATCCGGGTTCCACGATCGCGCCGATCGACCGATCGGCGCTTGCGTTCCGTTGCATCATCCTTGAATCAACACCGCTAACGCGAAACGCACCTTCGGTCCTGCGCATGCCAGATAACGCAATAATGGACATACGGTCTCCGCCGCTCGAATCGGGCGGCGTTCGGCATGGTTTTTTCGGACGGCAAGGGGGCGTCAGCGCGGGAATTTACCGCGCGCTCAATTGCGGATTTGGCTCCGCCGACGATCCCGACCATGTCGCCCGAAACCGGCAGCTTTGCGCGGCTACGCTTGGCGTATCCGCGTCATCGCTGCTGACGGTCCATCAGGTGCACGGCGTGGACGTGGCCGAGGTCGATGCGATGTGGGCGCGCGGCGACGCGCCACGGGCCGATGCGCTGGTGACGCGCCGGAAGGGGGTGGCGCTGGGCGTGTTGACCGCCGATTGCGCGCCGATTCTGCTTGCCGATGCGGATTCGGGCGTCATCGGGGCCGCCCATGCGGGATGGAAGGGCGCGAAGGCGGGCGTCGCCGAGGCCGTCGTCGCGGCGATGATCCGCCTCGGCGCCGCGCCCGGCCGAATCGTCGCGTGCGTCGGACCGTCGATCGGGCTTGCCTCTTATGAGGTAGGACCCGAATTTCGCGCGGCTTTCCTGGCGGACGATGCGTCGGCGGGGCGTTTTTTCAGCGACGGAGCCGCCGGTCGGCCGCATTTCGACCTACAGGGTTTCGTGGCCGCGCGACTCCAGTCGCTTGGGCTGATGGCGGTGGATCGCATCCAGGCGGACACCTGCGCGGATTCGGACCGTTTTTTCAGCTATCGGCGGTCTTGCCATCGAGGTGAAGGCGATTATGGCCGCCAATTATCCGCGATCGCGCTTGTTCCCTGATGGATGTGAAATCGACGCTGGCGCGGCCGGTCATCCGGCTTTAAGGTCGTGTAACGTTTCCGCCGCCAGACTCGCGCCCTCATGAAAATCATTTCGGGTAATTCGAACAAGCCTCTCGCGGAGGCGATAGCCAAGGAACTTGGGCAGCCGCTGACCCGCGCCAACATCCAGCGTTTCGCGGATCTGGAGGTGTTCGTCGAAATCCTTGAAAACGTGCGCGGCGAGGATGTTTTTCTCATCCAGTCCACGTCGTATCCGGCGAACGACAATTTGATGGAGTTGCTGGTGACGATCGACGCGCTGAGGCGCGGTTCGGCCAGGCGGATCACGGCGGTGCTCCCGTATTTCGGCTATGCCCGGCAGGACCGCAAGACGGGCCCGCGCACGCCCATATCGGCCAAGCTTGTCGCCAATTTGATCACCGTCGCCGGCGCCGACCGGGTGCTGACCATGGATTTGCACGCAGGCCAGATACAGGGTTTTTTCGATATTCCGACCGATAATCTGGTGGCCGCCCCCGTTTTCGTGACGGACATCAAGGCGCAGAGGGATCTTTCCGACACGCCGATCGTCGTATCTCCCGATGTCGGTGGCGTCGTCCGCGCCCGGTCGTTGGCCAAGCGCCTGGACGCCGATCTTGCGATTATCGACAAAAGGCGTGAGCGGGCCGGCGTGTCCGAGGTTATGAACATCATCGGCGACGTCAGGGATCGCGCCTGCATCCTGGTGGACGATATCGTGGATTCGGCCGGAACTCTGTGCAACGCCGCCGTCGCCCTGGTGGAGGCCGGCGCGAGTTCGGTCCGGGCGTACACAACCCATGGCGTACTGTCGGGCGGGGCCGTCGCCCGTTGCGCCACCGCGCCGATGGTCGAACTGGTGACGACAGACAGCATTCAGGCGACGGAAGCCGTCGCGGGTTCACCCGCGATACGGCAACTCACCGTCGCGCCGCTGATCGCGGAGGCGATCCGCCGCATTACGGAGGATCGTTCGGTCTCCAGCCTGTTCGACTGACCCTAGGGGTGATCGTCCTTGCCGCCGGTCGCGGCGGGGACGTCATAGAGGCTGTCATCCCCAGGTTGCTCGCCCAGATCGAAGCGTCGGTTCTGCCTGAATGAGCTGCGCACGAACGCGTAAAAATCGAGCGAGGTCTTCTTGGCCTGGACATAGTTGTCCATCTGGCCCGACAGTCGATCTATGCCCGTCCCGACGAAAACGCCGATCTGCTCCGGATAGGTTGTGTACAAAACATAGGTCCATGGGTTCGCTGCGCCATCGACGCCGGTCCCAACCGCGTCGCGCGGATCGCTCGGCCCCAATAAAGGCAGCACCAGGTACGGTCCCTCACCTACGCCATAAGTATAAAGCGTCGCGCCGAAATCGCCGCCCTTCGGTTCGTCGATGTGGTTATGCGACGCCACGTCGATCAACCCGCCGAAGCCGAAAATGCTGTTGATGAGAAAGCGCTCCACCGTATCCACGGCCGCCGAACCTTTGCCCTGAAGCGACTTGTTCATGAACACGACGGGTTCGCCCAGATTGCCGATGACGTTATGAATACCTGTCCGCGCCGGGTCGGGAAGGGCGTCGTAACCCCGAACCACCGGGAACAACACGTAGGTGTAAGCCTTATCGTTGAAGTCGAATATGGCGCGGTTCATCGGCTCCAGCGGGTCGTTGTTCTGGTCGAAAGCAGCACGTTGGACGGGGTCCTTCGGCGGGGTGGCGCAACCGGCGAGCGTCAGAGGCACGAACATGGCCAACGACAGCGCAAGCCGCGAGAAGCCGAAATTTTCAAGGCCGGCCATACGATCATGCTCCTTCGGGAATTTTAAGGCACGCGGGTGTAACGTTGAGGGGCCAGTCGACCCAGTGGACCCAACGCTTAAGATCGGTAATTTGTTCGATATCGTGAGATTCTACGCCACAACAAGGTAGAAGATGACTTACCTCGATAAAATCATAACCGTTCTTGCCTGGGGTTTCGTCATCGCCACCCTCCTCGGGGCGGTTTACCAGATCGTCGCGCTGATCGCGGTTCGCCATCTCGCGATCCAAAATAATCCGCCGCCACGAAGCCGGCCGGCGCTGACTTTACTCAAACCGCTCTGCGGAGGCGAGACCGATCTTTATGAAAATCTTCGATCCTTCTGCGCATTGCCGTATCCTGGGATGCAGATCGTTTTTGGCGTCCGCGACCCAAACGATCCCGCCATCCGCGTTGTCGAGCAACTGCGCGCGGACTTGCCCCATGCTGACATCGCGCTGGTGGTGAACGAGAACGTCTATGGAGCCAATTACAAAGTCAGCAACCTCATCAACATGATGGGCGCGGCCAAGCATGAATTGCTGGTGATGTCCGACAGCGATATGCATGTGGATGCGCGGTACCTCGACACCATCGTCTCCGCCATGGGCGTCCTGGCGTGGGCCTGGTCACCTGTTTGTATCTTGGCGATCCAACGCCTGGCGTATGGTCCGCGCTTGGCGCCG
>CAJCJC010000474.1 GCA_903970575.1 Alphaproteobacteria bacterium | reverse complement strand
CTTTCAGCGATCGTCCTGACGCTGATTCTGGGAGGACTAAGCGGGCTGCGCAATCTTGGTGCATCGGCAATCCGCATCGCGGGACGTTGGTGGTGGGTCGCTTTCAGCCTGGTCGGTTATCCGTTGTTCTGGCTCGTCATCACGATGATCCAAACCGCAATTTCCGGAAAATCGCTTGCGGCCGTGCCGTACAGTAACTGGTATGCGGCGCTTCCCGCAGTGATCGCGTCTGGATTCGTCTTTCGCGATGCGGGTCCGCTCGGAGAAGAGTTCGGCTGGCGCGGCTATGCCCTACCAAGATTGCTTGCGGTGATGAATGCGAGATGGGCAGCGCTGGTTTTGGGCGCCATCTGGGCGGTGTGGCATCTTCCTGCTTTCTTTCTGTCGGGCCTTTCGCAATCCAAGTTTCAGTTCGGGACCTTCGTCTTCGTGGTCATCGGCTTTTCGATCCTGATGACGTTGCTGTTCATCCACACGCGGGGCAGCGTTCTGCTTGCGGGCATTATACCCCACATGTGGTTCAATGCTGTTTCCAAAGCCGGCATCCATCCCGTCGATTGGCTCACCATAGCAACCGCCGCAGCCGTGCTTGTCTTCGGTGGGCGGATATGGCGCTCTTCCGACGCGTCGTGATCGGGTTCAATTACCGCAACGCTGAAATATGGAAAGCACGATGAGAATCGAACGCAAGTTTACTTGCGAACAAATGAAACAACAGGTGGGACGGGAATTGGGCGTGTCGTCCTGGCTCGAGGTTAGCCAGGACATGATCACCAAGTTCGGCGAATCGACCCTGGACCTGGATTGGATCCATCTCGATCCGGAGCGCGCGGCGCGTCATACGCCGTTCGGGGGAACGATCGCCTTTGGATTCTGGACGCTTTCCATGCTTACACATTTCTCCCATGAGATCGGAATGTGGCCGATCGATGCGGATTATGCCTTGAACTACGGACTGGAACGCGTTCGCTGGATTGCGCCCGTGCCCATGGGATCGCGCATTCGCAATCGTTGTCACTTGCTGAGCTTTGAACCGCGGCGCGAGGAGCAGTTCATGGTACGAACGTCGAATACCATCGAAGTGGAGGGTTCGGAGCGGCCCGCCTTGGTGGCGGAATGGCTGGGGATGTTTGTGAAAAGCGGGGGCGATCTTCCGCCCGCTCTGAACGGCTGACAGTGGCGCGCGCGAGCACCGGCCTGAGCAACGTCGCCGACTATTTGGCCCAGCGCGTTCACGGTGCCGCGATCGCGGCTTATGGCGTAGCCGTGGTCGCGAAGGGCGAGGTTGCGACGGCAGCCGGCGGCGAACGCAGGCTTGGCTTCGGCGAAGCGGTTACGACGCGTTCGCCGTTTCATATTTGCTCGTGCTCCAAAGCGTTCGCAGCGCTGCTGTTCGACACTTTGGTGCGGGAAGGCGCGGTCTCATGGGATGCGTCCGTGCTTCCGATCGTTCCGGAATTCGAACTCGCCGACCCGTGGACAGCGCGTCATTGCACGTTTCGGGACCTCGCCGGCATGCGTGTTGGCCTTACACGTGACAGCATTGCGGAATGGGGCTTTCGGCCAGATGCGCCGGTGGACACGCGATTGCGGCGCGTCCGCGACATGCGGTTTGTCGCGCCGTTTCGAGATCGATTCAGTTATTCCAATCTGAATTATATCGCGTTGGCAACGGCCGCGGCGCGGATCGCCGGCGCGCCCTATCACGCCTGTCTCGAACGCCTGGTACTCGGCCCCTTGAAGCTTGTGCGCGCCGAGGCGACTGCAGAGGCGGTTCACCCCCATATGCCGATTGCGGGGCAGATGACGCCGGTACCGGAATTGACCGGCGACAATTCCCACGGTTCCGCGCGGGTCTATCTGTCTGCGGAAGATGCAGCAGTCTGGCTCGATCACATGCTCCAGCTTTGTGTCGCGGCGCCGAACGGCGGCTCCGAGCTGTTCGCCTGTCAGTCAGTCGTGCGGCCGCGCAGCCGCTCTGCAGAAATGCCTTCGGTCTGGGGATATGGCTTCGGTTGGATGCTCGCGGAGCACGATGGCCGGCAAATCCATAGCCACGGAGGCGGTGGGCGCGGTTGGCGCGCGATGACGATTCTTGATGCCGAGCAGCGTACCGCTGTGATGGTGATGCTCGCGCATGAAGGCGTCGCCGCTGAAGCTCTGGCGTTCGAGTTGCTCGATCTCGTGGCTGGGCGAAGCCCGCGGGACTGGAACGCCAGATTTTCGGAACGTGCAACGTGCGAGGCGAATGCGCGGAACGCTACGCTGGATCTCCGGCACAGATCCGCTTCGGGTTCTCCACCGCATGGAAACCTCGACGGTCTCTACGCGAACAGCGTCGCCGGGCGAATTCGAATGACATCCGACAAAGACGGTCGATTGCGGTTCTCGGCGGAGGATGCGCCTGCCTTCGATGCAATCCTGACTCCGCTTGCGGACGACGTTTGGGATTTTCGCTTCGATAATCCCGCTCTGAGCAGGATGCCGAACGACCCCCTGTTCCAGGCGCGATTTGTTTCGGGACATGACGGCAGTATCCAAGTCGAGACGACGTATTTCGGTACGTTGGCGAAACTGGGTTGAGAGTCATGCGCCATCGACCTCATACCTCCCGGTTCCAGCTTATCGCCTATGCGCTGCCTGCCGTGCCGCTGGCGATCATATTGTTTCCGGCCTATGCCATTTTGCCGTCATTCTACGCGCACCGCACGCACATTCCTCTCGCCACGATCGGCGCCATCCTGCTGATCTCACGGCTGTTCGACGCCATCATCGATCCGGCGATCGGGTATCTCAGCGACAAGACGCGTACGCGCTGGGGTTCGCGCAAGCCCTGGCTGGTTGTGGGCGCCGTAGCGGCCGCTGTTACTGTCTACAGGCTCTATGTTCCGCCGGCTGATGCCGACTGGCTCTATTACGCGACCTGGTTTCTTCTTTTCTATCTGGCATTCACGCTGATCGAGATTCCGCATAAGGCGTGGGGCACCGACATCGTGCGCACGTACATGGAGCGTTCGGAAGTCTCGACCTACCTGGGCATGGCGTTCGCTATCGGAAATCTCGCCTTCGCAACGGTACCGTTCATCCCTGCGATCGGCGGCAGCGGCTATGATGCGACCACGCTGCGCGTGGTCGCCCTTCTCGTCATCGCGCTTCTCCCGTTGACCGTTGGAACGGCGTTGTGGTTTGCGCCGCAAGGTCAGCCCGTCGCGGCAGAACGGATAACGATCGCCGGCCTTGTCCTAAGCGCGATCACAAACCGTCCCTTTCTTCGTTTCCTTCTCATATTTGTGCTCGCCGGATTCGGGCAGGGGATATTCTATGGAGCCGTGTTTCTGTATGTCGGCTCTTTGCTTCGTCTCGGTACTGACTTTCCCTATATCCTCCTGGCGGACGCATTGTGCACGTTGATCGCCGTGCCGGTCTGGTTCCGGCTCATTGGACGATTCGAAAAGCATCGCGCTTGGGGGATCGGGATGATGGTTTCGGCGTCCGCCATCGCTGGGATGTGGCTGACCCCGCCAGGGCTCGCGGGTTTTCCGTTGCTTGTCGGGCTCATCATTGTGCGCGCCGCCGGTGGCGCCGTGATCTATGTGGCTCCGCACGCGCTCCTGGGCGATGTGGTCGATTATGATATTCTGCGTACGCGCTCCAACAGAGCCGGAAATTACCACGCGCTGATGGCGCTGGTGACGAAAGCGAATGGCGCGGCCGGTGGCGGATTGGCGCTCGTTCTGATCGGCGTACTTGGCTTCAAAACGGGTGTGGCAAATACCGCGGACGCTATCGTCGGGTTTAAGATGGTTGTGCTGGCGCTGTCGTCGGTCATCATCGCGGGCTCAGCGATTGCCGCCTGGACGTTTCCGCTCGATCGCCGCCGCCACGACATTGTACGTCGGCGGATTCAGGGACGCGTGAGCCCATGAAAGTCTT
>CAJCJC010000473.1 GCA_903970575.1 Alphaproteobacteria bacterium | reverse complement strand
TCATCGGCTTCAAAGCGAAGACGCGCTCATCCTCCGTCTGGGTGATGAACATGTTCTCGCGATAGGTCTGCCAATGGCCAGACGTCTCCCATAAGGCGCGGTCGAGCACTTGAGGGGTGTTGACCTCGACATAGCCGTCCGCCTCCAGTCGCCGCCGGAGATAGGTTTCCAGCGTCCGATAGAGCGTCCAGCCATGGGGATGCCAGAACACGCTGCCGGCTGCTTCCTCCTGCAAATGGAACAGATCCATCTCGCGGCCGAGCCGGCGATGATCGCGGCGTTCCGCCTCCTCCAGCATGTGGAGATAGGCGTCCAGCTCCTTCTGGTCGCGCCAGGCAGTGCCATAGATGCGCTGGAGCATCGGGTTGTTGGAATCGCCGCGCCAATACGCGCCCGCCAGCTTGGTCAGCTTGAACGCCTGGCCCATCTTGCCGGTGGTCGCCATGTGCGGGCCCCGGCACAAATCCAGCCAATCGCCCTGGCGATAGACCGTCGTGGGCTCGCTCTCGGGAAAACCCTCGATCAACTCGGCCTTGAAGAACTCGCCCTTGGATTTGAAATAATCGATCGCCTGCTGTCGGTCCCACACCTCGCGCACGATGGGCGCGTTGTTCTCGACCACCCTGTGCATTTCGGCCTCGATCTTGACCAGATCGTCAGGCGTAAAGGGCTGATCGCGCGCGAAATCGTAATAGAATCCGTTATCGATCGCCGGGCCGATGGTGACTTGCGTGCCGGGATAAAGCCTCTGCACCGCCTCGGCCAGCACATGCGCCGCGTCATGGCGGATCAGCTCTAGCGCCTCCGGCGAGGCGCGGGTCACGATGGCGACCGCCGCGTCATGCTCGATCGGCAAATCCAGATCTTGCACGCGGCCGTCCACCTTGGCGGCGAGCGCGCTTTTGGCCAGCCCGGGCCCGATGGCCGCCGCGATCGTCGTTCCGCTGACCCCACGCGGAAAGCTCCGGGCGCTGCCATCCGGCAGCTTGATTTCGATCGTGTCGAGGGCTGTATCCATGATGGGCGCAGAGTTAGGCGGGCGGCATGGATTGGTCAAGGCGCGGGGCTTTAGGCGCGGCTCAAGGAGATCCTCGGATCACAGCTTACATGAAGGCATGCGACGACCTGAATGACATCCGGCAGGATTCTATAGAAAATACCATAGGGAAAGCGCCGCAAGGCTGCTCGACGGACGTCCCTGTAACTAATCGGGAACTGAAGTGGCCTTGATACAATTCGTCCTATCAAACGGTCCAGTTCATTGATGAACTCTTGGCCAAGATTTACCCGTTGCCGCTCATACCAATCCTCTGCTTCAAGAACATCAGCCCGCGCGGCCGTCGTAAAGACAACGGTTAACGTCACTTGCGGCGTATGGCGAGTTCAGCGCGGAGCGCATCCCAAGGAATACTCGTCGCAAGGTCGGCGTCAGCGGTTTCAAGCCGGCGATCGAGTTCCACGCGCTGCGCCGGCGTTAGCGCTATGTCGTCGGTCTCAAGGCTGTCCCAAAGCCGTCCGATCAGGTCCAGTCGCTCTCCCGCCGACAGGCGTGAAATATCCATCTCCGTCATGATCCGTGCCCTCACTATCCGCGAATATGTATAATTATTATATATAACTTCATCGCTTTCCGATGCATCGTCGCCGTTGACCTCACCCAGAATTCCCCGAAAGCGTTTCCACCAGCACCCCCGCCGGAACCGGCGCGGTTTTCACGGCTTTGGCCTTCGCCTGGGATCGCCTTTTCCCCATAACCCACACCCACGGGCCGGTGACGCACAGCATCAGCATCACGATGCCCTCGATCATCACGACCAAACGACCGGGCGCGCCGAACATCTGCCCATTATGGAAGAAGATGATCCACAGGACATAGGAGTTGGCCCAGGGCTGGTTATGCGGATCGAAGGCGGACAGAAATTTGCCGGTCACCGCGTCCATCGTGCCCTCGACGGTCCACCAGATGCGGGATTCGTGCCTGGGAAATATCTGAATCAGGTATTTGCCGCGCCCCGCGCTGGGTGGGTACATCAACACGATGTCGCCATCGGGATAGGCGGCGGCTGTCGAATCTGCGGCTTGCTGGGGCGTGATGAACTGGGTTCCAGGCGGCGCCGGCGTGCTGGCCTTGGGGAAGGTGTGCCGCGCGATGCCCCATTCCCGCAAGGCCGACTGGATCGGCCCCTCATAGCACATCAACACGCCCGATGTGACGCTGAGAATCAGGAAGATCGCGGTAACCGCCCCACCGACGGTATGGATGTCGCGCAAGAATCGGCGCGGGCCACGATCCGTGACGACCCTGAACGACCGCCAGAACCAATTGGCGCGGGGCCACCAATATACGATGCCCGAGATCAGAATGAAGAACAGCGCCAGCCCGAGCGCGCCCATATAGGATTTTCCGTTAATCGGCGCCAGAAGGGTCGTGTGAAAGTCGTAAATGATATGCATCCAGTTGAGAAACGGGCGCTCGCCCAGAATCTCGCCTGTCGCCGGGTTGACGAAAACCTCGATATCCGGGTCGAAAAGCGCGTTGAACGTCGGCGCCTGAATATCGACGGGGTCGTCTTCCGTCGACCGGCGGGACAAATTGATGTGCATCGCCTCGTTGGGGTAAACGCCGTCGCGATGGAAAACGACGATCTGGCGGTCCGGATACCGGGCCTGAACGCTCTCAACCATTTTGTCGAAATTCGGCGCCCCCGCCGGGCTTTGAAGAAAATATGATGGGTAAACGACCGACTCGATCTGTTCGCGAAAGGCGAGAATCGTTCCGGACAGGCCTAGGCCCGCCGCCCAGAGACAAATCCCAAGCCCTACCCAGCGGTGGAGCTTCAACAGAACCGGCTTTATCTTCATGGGCGTGCTTATCTTGGATGTTAAGGGCTCTGGGAGAGTTTCATGTCTAACTGGCCAAATAGAAAGGCCAAATAATCCGCGCTCTGCTCGATCTTGACCGAAAGCGCGCTGCCATGGCCATGGCCCGAATCGGCGCTCGTTCGCAGAAAGATCGGCTGACCCGAGGATGTCGCCGCTTGTAGCCGCGCCGCCATTTTGCGGGATTGCATCGGGTTGACCCTGCCGTCATTCGCGCCGGTCATGAACAGCATGGACGGGTACGCGACGCCGTTTTCGACATGGTGATAGGGCGAATAGGCGTAGAGCGCCTTGAACTGATCCGGGTCCGTCACGCTGCCGAATTCGGTCGTGTTGAACGCCCCGTTGGGGTCGAGCTCGACCCGCAGCATGTCATAGATGCCGACCTGCGCGACCACGCTGCGGAAGAACCCGGGGTGTTGTGTCAACGTGGCGCCCATCAACAGCCCGCCATTGCTGCCGCCCATGATCGCCAGGCGTTTCGACGTGGTATATCCGGTGTCGACCATGAACTGGGCGGCCGCGAAGAAATCGTCGAACACGTTCTGCTTATGGGTCAGCGCGCCCTGCCGGTGCCACGCCTCGCCATATTCGCCGCCGCCCCTGATATTGGCGATGGCGTAGACGCCGCCGCCATCGAGCCAGACGCGCCGCTCCGCGCCCAGGAAGCTCGGCGTCAGGCTGATGCCATAGCCGCCATAACCATAGAGAAGGACGGGATTTTTTCCGTCCAGCCGCGCGGTCTTCAACCTCAGGATATTGAGCGGAACCTTTGTCCCGTCCTTGGACGTCGCGAAGTCGCGCACGATCTCCGCATCGTCGAAATTGACCGGGCTCGTCTGCGCCAGCCTGGTTTCCTCGGCCTTACCGGACCCTGTATCGTAACGCGCGAAATATGTCGGCCTCAGATATGTCGAGACCGAGAACAGCACGCTGTCTTTCCCGGCGGGCACGATTTCATTAACCGCGGCGACAGGCGGCAAGGGCAATTCGCCGATCTTTCCGCCGTCCAGACGATAAATATCGACACGGGACGGGCCGCCGATGAGCTTTTTGACATAAAGCCGGTCCGCGGTAATGGCGAAAGGCTGAACATTATCCTCGCTGACCGGTTCTATCGCGCCGTCATCCTGGGGCGCGATCGTCTTGGCTTGGCGAATGTCGAGATCGCCCGGCGACAGCTTCAAGACCTTGCCGCGGGGCGCGCCTTCGCGGGAAACCAGATAAAGCGCATGGTCCGGCCCGAATGCCGCGGCGATGATCTTGTCGTCATAATTCGCGATCCGGGTCCATTTTCCTGCATGATCGATGGCGTAAACGACATACGCGCCGCTATCGCCGTTCTGGATAATCGCGATCGGGTGGTCTGGGTCGAAGCTGTTGTCCAGCAGAATTTCCGCGATTTTGGGGTTCGGGATGTCCTCGCCCAGGACATCCATGTCCTTGTCGGGGGAGTCCTTGCCCGGCGCGCCCGCCATCTTGTGGAAAAACACGTGCATATAGAAATGGCGATCCTCCGGCGGCCCATCGGTCGGATAGCGCGTGTACCAGAATCCCTTGGAATCCGCTCGCCACGCCATGCTCCCGCCGCCGGTCGGATATTGCACGTTGGGTATCGGATCGCCGATTTCCTTCCCCGTCGCGACCTCGAAAATATGCAGTACGCCATCCTCGCTGCCGCCTTCCGACAGAGACACGGCGACAAGCCGGCCATCGGGCGAGGGGACGAACCAGTCGATCGCGGTGGTTCCCTTGGGGTCGATAGCGTTCGGATCGACGATCACCCGCGCCGTCGCGGGGTCCGCCGCCAGCGTCATTACCGCCAGCATGGGTTGCTGCTTGGGCGGCTGGTTGTAGCGCGCGAAGATCGACGCCCCGCCCCGACGGAGATCGTAATAATAAGGTGACGAGTTCGAGATTAGCTGGGTCAGCGCCGCTTTGATCGGCTGCCTTTCGGGCAAAGCGTCCAAATAGGCGCGAGTTCGCGCATTCTGGGCCTCGCTCCACGCCTTGACCGCCGGATCGTCCCCATCCTCCAGCCAGCGATAGGGATCGGCGACGGCCGTTCCGTGATAGGTGTCGGTAACCGGTTGGATATCCGTCGCCGGCGCGCCGGGATCGGCGCCG
Organism: Alphaproteobacteria bacterium; assembly: GCA_903970575.1. GTDB lineage: Bacteria > Pseudomonadota > Alphaproteobacteria > BOG-932 > Roseiterribacteraceae > BOG-932. The sequence goes on along the minus strand of CAJCJC010000473.1, from coordinate 364 downwards.
AGGGCGCTTCCCGCCGCCGATAACAGGTTCACCGCGACGACGACGCGAATAATCTGGCTGACGGAGATGCGCATTGGATTTTTCCTCGCGAATCGGGTCTTTTCAGCGGCGCAAACCCGCCTGCCCGTGCGCGTCAGCGTATCACGCCATTCCATTCGATCCAGCGCCCCCGAGCGATAAGGCCGGCTCGCGTGGGTCAGTCCGCCTAAAACTCCATCAGATTGTCGCGGAGCATCGCGTGCTTGTATTCGCGTCGGACCAGCCCGCGCTTTTGTAATATCGGCACCAGCCCGTCCAGGATTTCGGCCAGATAGCGGCGGGTCAAAGGCCGGGCGTGCATCAGAAAGCCGTCGCCGCCGATTTC